>CAXBNO010000097.1:0-9019 GCA_963976775.1 uncultured Kordiimonadales bacterium | reverse complement strand
CCATGCTCGACAACATGTCGGGCGGTCGTTTCATCCTGGGCATCGGGCGCGGTGCGGGGAAGGTCGAGTTCGACGGCTTCCGTCTCGACATGGGGGAGAGCCGGGAGCGTTTCGTCGAGGCCGCGACCATGGTGCTCGACAGCCTGGAGACCGGCCACGCCGAGTTCGACGGGGAACACTACAAGCAGCCCCGCGTCGAGATCCGCCCGAACCCGCACAGCAGTTTCCGCGGCCGCACCTATGCCGCCGCCGTCAGCCCTGAATCAGCCCGCATCATGGCGCGGCTGGGGGTCGGCATCCTGATCATTCCGCAGAAGCCCTGGGCCGCCGTGCGCAAGGAGCTGGACGAGTACCGCACGATCTACCGCGAAGTGAACAATGCGGACGCCCCTGCCCCGATCGCCGGTGGCTGGGTATTCTGCGACGAGAACCGGGACCGCGCCTACGAGATGGCGCTGAAGTACATCGGTGGCTACTGGAAGACGGTCATGGACCATTACCAGTTCGACGGCGACCACATGCAGAACATGAAGGGCTATGAGTACTACGCCCAGTTCCGCGACAACCTGCTGAAGAACGGCCCCGACGCGGCGACGGAGTTCTTCATGAACCTGCAGGTCTGGGGCACACCGGAGATGTGTCTCGAAAAGATCATGAAGACCGCCGACACCATCGGCGCCGACGGCTTCAACGGCGTATTCTCCTACGCCGGGATGCCGCACGGGGAATCGATGCGCAACGCCGAACTGTTCGCGCGCGAAGTCATGCCTGAACTGAAAAAGGCAGCACCCGCCGCCGAGCGACTGGCACGGAACGCCGCCTGACAGGACAGGGACACCAGCTTTTCCGCCGGGCCTGCTGGGGAGGAGGCCGGGAAGGGGAGGATGACGCGGTCGGAGCAATCCGACCGCGTCATTATTTTGGGTCAATCGATCCAATGACGGAAGCAGTGCCGACGCACTTGCCCGCCCGGAAAATGGCCGCCAGGAGGCGCCGACCGGCTCAGTGGCTGAGGATCTGGCTCAGGAACAGCTTGGTGCGGTCGCTCTGCGGATTGTTGAAGAATTCTTCCGGCTCGTTCTGCTCGATGATCTGGCCCTGGTCCATGAAGATGACCCGGTTCGCCACCTGACGGGCGAAGCCCATCTCGTGGGTGACACAGATCATGGTCATGCCGGTCTCCGCCAGATCGACCATGACGTCCAGCACTTCCTTGATCATTTCCGGGTCGAGGGCCGATGTCGGCTCATCGAACAGCATGATGCGCGGGTTCATGCAGAGTGACCGCGCAATGGCCACACGCTGCTGCTGGCCGCCGGAAAGCTGGCCGGGGAACTTCAGCGCCTGATCGGCGATCTTCACCCGCTCCAGGTAATGCATGGCGCGGTCTTCCGCTTCCTTGCGTGGTTCCTTGCGGACCCAGATCGGCGCCAGGGTGCAATTGTCCAGCACGGACAGGTGCGGGAACAGGTTGAAGTGCTGGAAGCACATGCCGACTTCCGACCGGATCTTGTCGATGTTCTTCAGGTCCGAGGAAAGCTCGATCCCGTCGACGACGATCGTGCCCTTCTGGTGCTCCTCAAGTCGGTTGATGCAGCGGATCAGGGTGGACTTGCCGGAACCGGACGGGCCGCAGACCACGATCCGCTCTCCCCGGTTCACGGTCAGGCTGATGTCGCGCAGCACGTGGAAGTCCCCGTACCACTTGTTCATCGCGGTGATCTCGATGGCCACTTCGTCGGACACCGAAAGCTTGGAACGATCAATTTCGCGATCAATTGCCACTTCGCTCATGGGTAAGACCTTTCCTGTGCGCGATCAACGGTGCCCGGTCTGAAGCTTGCGCTCCAGATACATCGAATAACGGGACATGCCGAAGCAGAAGATGAAGAAGAAGATGCCGATGAAACCATAGAGCTCCCAGACGATGCCGTTCCAGTTCTGGTCGGCGCGGATCGGGTTGAGGATACCCACCGGATCCAGCAGACCGATCACCGACACCAGCGTCGTGTCCTTGAACAGACCGATGAAGGTATTGACGATGCCCGGAATGGCGATCTTCAGAGCCTGCGGCAGGATGATCAGGCGCATGGACTTCCAGTAGTCCAGACCCAGCGCATCCGCTGCCTCGTACTGGCCCTTCGGCAGTGCCGCGAGACCGCCGCGGATCACCTCCGCCATGTAGGCCGCGGCGAAGATGGTCACCATGATCACCACCCGCAGGATGATGTCGAAGCTGGTGCCCGGCGGCAGGAAGTAGTTCAGCAGGGTGGAGGCCACGAACAGCAGGGTGATCAGCGGCACGCCGCGGATGAACTCGATGAAGCCCGTGCTCATCGCCTTGATGATCAGCAGGTTTGACCGGCGTCCCAGTGCAAGGGCGATTCCCAGCGGAAAGGACCCGGCTATGCCGCTGATGCCGATGATCAGCGAGAGCAGGAAGCCGCCGATCTTGCTGGATTCCACAACCGGCAGACCGATGGAGACAACGCTGCTCAGGGTACCGTCGAAAATCTCGACGCCGAACAACCACCAGAGGACGATCACTGCACAGGCAAACAGAATCGAGAGGATATTCGCGATCCCCTCCTCCATCGATGTACCGCGCAGCACGGGGGACAGCACCCGATAGGCGATGATCGCGATGATCGGGCCAAGCATGACACCGATCGGACCCCAGATCGTGCCGCCCCAGATCAGCCAGTAGGCCGTGGCCGGATAGAGGGCGGAGGCATACAGCATCTTGCGCGGCGCCCCGGCGAAGAGCACCGGCCAGACGGCAATGATCATCAGCACGAAGGCCAGGATCGAGCGCCAGCGTTCCTCGTCCGGATAGAAGCCGTAGATGAACTGCAGATAGCGTTCCTTGATCACCGCGAGGCAGGCACCATCGTCGATGCTACGGCAATCCGACAGCGACGTCGCGTTCCAGACCGAGTCAACGAACAACCAGGGAATCACCGCAGCCAGCAGGCTGTAGATGATGAAGCCTCCGACCAGGGTCATGACCGTGTTGGAAATGCTGGAGAACAGGTTCTCCCGCACCCAGGCGACGGGGCCGACCACGCTGGAGGGTGGCGGTGATGGCGGAATGTCGCCCGCAGCGACGAAGGGCTTGCGGCTGTCGCTCATCTCACCTCTCCCTCAGCTTGACGCGTTCATTGTACCAGTTCATCACCACCGAGATGCTGAGCGAGGTCACCAGATAGAAGCCCATCAGCAGCATCAGACACTCCATTTCCCGCCCGGTCTGGTTCAGCGTGATGCCGCCCAGCGTGCCGGTGGCATCCATGTAGCCAACGGCGATGGCGAGAGAGGAGTTCTTGGTCAGGTTCAGGTACTGGCTGATCAGCGGCGGCACGATGACCCGCAGCGCCTGCGGCAGGATCACCAGGTTCATGGTCCGGCCGGGCCGAAGGCCCAGGGCGAACGCCGCCTCCGACTGGCCCTTGCTGACGGCCAGGATGCCCGAGCGGACAATCTCCGCCGTGAAGGCACCGGTATAGAGCGACAGCGCCAGCCAGAGGCCGATCAGACTGTCGCGCATGAAGACGCCGCCCTTGAAGTTGAAGCCCTTCAGTTCCGGGTATTCGAGCGTTATCGGCATCCCGAGAATGAAGAAGATCAATATCGTCGGCAGGAACAGGATCGCCAGTGAGATCGGGAACAGTGGCAGGATCTCGCCGGTCGCTTCCTGGCGCTTCTTCGCCCAGCGACGGAACCCGATCATCACACCGATGGAGAGCAGGAAGACAATGACAACGGCCATCGACATGTCGCCCATGACCGGCGCGGGAATGTAGAAACCGCGGTTGGTCAGGACCAGCATGCCACCCAGCAGGGGGGATGCATCCGGATCCGCGCCGCGGAACTCGTTCGGTGCCGGCAGGGTCTCGTTGATCACCGCGACGGTGATCAGGATCCAGATCAGCACCGGAATGTTGCGGAAGCCTTCGACATAGATCGTCATCAGCCTGGCGATCAGCCAGTTGTTCGACAGGCGAAGCACGCCCGCGATCACGCCGACGACAGTGGCCGTGATACAGCCCAGGATGGCCACGAGCAGTGTATTCAGGATGCCGACGACCGCGGCCCGCGCATGTGTCGAGGTCGAGGAATAGTCGATCAGGCGCTGGTTGATGTCGTAGGAAGCGGTTTCGCCGAGAAAGCTGAACCCGAAGGTCTTGCCCAGGTCGGCCAGGTTCTGGATCACGTTGCTGACCAGCCAGGCGGCGGCCAGCATGAAAACGATCAAAGCAATAATCTGGATGGTGTAGGACCGGTAACGGGTGTCGTAGATCAACATCCCGATACGGAAGTTCGTGTCTCCGGTACTGGAGATTGTGGCCATGGCACAGAGCCCCCTCGTACTACGGCGCCGGACAGAACAACAGTCCGGCCAGTCGCCTCCCCGTCAGAAAGAAAACGGGCGCGTCACCCTGGGATGACGCGCCCGATATTCAGATCAACGGAACGGCGGTGCGTAGAGGATACCGCCCTTGCTCCAGAGCTGGTTCAGGCCACGGGCCAGACCAATTGCGGTGCTTTCGCCCACATTGCGCTCGAAGATCTCGCCGTAGTTGCCACCGGCGGCAATCGCATGCACGGCCCAGTCGGCGGGCAGGCCCAGCATGTCGCCGTAGCTGCCTTCCTTGCCCAGCAGGCGGTTGACTTCCGGATCAGCGGAACCGTCCGCGGCAAGCTGTGCGACGTTGGCCTTGGTCACACCCTTTTCCTCGGCGATGATCAGGGCATTCAGCACCCAGGCGCTGATGTCCGCCCACTGGTCGTCACCCTGACGAACCAGCGGACCCAGCGGCTCCTTGGAGATGATTTCCGGCAGCAGCGTATGCTCGCCCGGCTTCTCGAAGGTTGCGCGCGTCGCGGCCAGACCGGAAGCGTCCGTGGTGTACACGTCACAGGCGTTGGACAGGTACTTCTGCTGCGCCTCGGAGTTTGTCTCGATCGGAACCGGCTCGTAGCTCATGCCATTGGCCCGGAAGAAGTCGGCCAGGTTGAGCTCGGTCGTGGTACCGGTCTGGATGCAGACGGTCGCACCGTCCAGTTCCTTGGCGGATTTCACGCCCAGGCTCTTGCGGACCATGAAGCCCTGACCGTCGTAGTAGTTCACACCGGTGAAGGTGAAACCCAGGTCGACGTCGCGGCTCAGCGTCCAGGTGGTGTTGCGATACAGGATATCGACCTCACCCGAAGCCAGTGCCGTGAAGCGGGTCTTGCCCGTGGTCGGCGTGAACTTGATGGCATTCGCGTCACCGAAGATGGCCGCAGCCGTCGCGCGGCAGAAGGTGACATCGAAACCGTCCCAGACACCATTGGCGTCCGTGAAGGCAAAGCCGGCAAGACCGGTCGACACACCACACTGGACGAAGCCCTTGGCTTTCACGTCGTCGAGCGTGGCCGCGTTCGCCGCCGTCGATACTGCCATGACAGCAGCGGCAGCAATGATTGCGCCTTTAACTTTCATATTGGAAAACTCCCTGTTTCATCCGATCCCCGGATACTCGCAATGCCGTCCTGTATGTGGCCCGCAGGGTCGATGCCCCACCGGTCCGGAAGCACCACTTGTGCCCGAGGTGCGTTTAACCAGCGCAGCCTATGCCCGGGTTTCCGACAACACAACAGGGTTTCTGCATTGCAAGGGGGCGGTTACCGCAATGCAGCACTTGGCCTGACGGTCAAAGCTCTGTCAGTATCCTGGCAAGTATTCGGTCACTATCTTGCGCGGCACCGGCCCGTATTCGAAGTGCGGAAGCAACCAGGGGAAAGCCAGACAACCATGAAGCAGGACACCACCATCGTCACCGCCGGGCGCGATCCGGAAAGCAATCTCGGCGTGGTGAACCCGCCCGTCTATCACACCTCCACCATCCTCAATCCCTCCATGGCAACGATGAAGGCCAACGGGGCGCGGCGCGAGAAGGGCGAGACCGTCACCATGTACGGGCGGATCGGCCATCCCACATCGCTGGCGTTCGAGGAGGCGATGGCAGAGGTCGAGGGCGGTTACAGTGCCTTTGCCTTCCCCTCCGGCCTCGCGGCGATCGCGGCGGCGATCACGTCCTATGTCTCGACCGGTGACCACATCCTGGTCAGCGATTCCGCCTATCGGCCGACCCGCAGCTACTGCGACGGGGTGATGAAGCGCTTCGGGGTGGAGACAACCTACTACGACCCCCTGATCGGTGCCGGCATCGCCGACCTGATCCGTCCGAACACGAAGATCGTCTATGTGGAGGCCCCCGGCTCCCACACCTTCGAGATGCAGGACATTCCCGCCATCGCGGCGGAGGCGAAGAAGGCCGGGGCCATGGTGCTGATGGACAATACCTGGGCCAGCCCGCTGTTCTTTCGCCCCTTCGACCATGGCGTCGATGTCTCGATCCACGCCGCCACCAAGTACATCGTCGGCCATTCGGACGCCATGCTGGGCGTGGTCGTGACCAATGAAGCCGCCTGGCAGCCGCTGCGCCAGACCGCGCAGGCGATGGGCCAGTGTGTCGGACCGGATGACATCTATCTCGGCCTGCGGGGTCTGCGTACCCTGGCCGTGCGGCTGCGCCAGCACATGGTCAACGCGCTGGATGTCGCCGCCTGGCTGGAAGCCCGGCCAGAGGTTGATCGGGTGCTGCACCCCGGTCTGCCGAGCCATCCGGGCCATGCCATCTGGAAGCGTGATTTCCTCGGGTCGTCGGGCCTGTTCTCCATCGTGCTGCGGGAAGGGTACAGTGACGACGACCTGGCGCGCATGATCGACGGGCTGAAGCTGTTCGGCCTCGGCGCATCATGGGGCGGCTACGAAAGCCTGGTCATTCATCAGAAGCCGGAACAGTTCCGTACAGCCACCGGCTGGTCCGGCCCCGGTCTGCTGGTGCGGCTGCACATCGGCCTGGAGGACACGGATGACCTGAAGGCCGATCTGCAGGCGGGACTGGAGCGTCTGGCGGGCTGAACCGCGACGCCCCTGGGCCCTGCGGTGCTATTCGACCGTTGCCCGCTTCGCGATGGCGGTCCAGACCACGTCGAGTTCCGCCGCCATGTCCTTCAGCGCCTGCCCGCCATCATAGGGGGCAAAGATGGCGCTGGGGCTGCGCCAGGTCAGGCTTGCGGTGCCGTCCGGAGTTTCGGTGATGTAGAATCTGGGCGGGGCCTCGATGCCTGACGGCACGCTGGCCGCCAGCATGCGCACCGCATAGTCATTGCGATAGACGCCGACGATCATGTTGCCCGGAATGGTCACACCACGGCGGCTGGCACCGACACTGGCGGAGGCGCGGGTGACGACGAAGAATCCTTCGGCCTCCACCGCCGCATCCAGCGCAGCGACCAGCTCCGCGTAGGGTTTCGTGGTCTTGACGGTGGTGGAGCCGGTCAAACCGCCTGCGCGCGAATGGCTCGCCATGACAAGGGCAATCACCAGGGCCATGGCAAGCACCGGCAGTACAGACAGCCGTCCCGCAAATTGTTGCATTCTCCGATCCTCCCACAATATGTGGGGCGATCATCCAGTGGTATTCGGATACATACAATCCGGTTCGTGGGTCTTTCACGGCATTGTCAGGCGGGCGTGAGGGCAACCCCGGAGGCCTGCCGGAACGCAGAAGGGGGCCACCGCAACGGGTTGACCCCCTTCTCATCGGGAACGCTACCTGACCCGAAGGCCTCTCCCGGGATCCGGATGCGCCGGTATCGGGACCAGCTCGATCAGAACCAGCGTGCTTCGCGGGCCTGCTCCGAGGCCGCATTGACGCGCTGGGCGGCCAGTTCGACACCGCGTGTCAGGACGTCCTGACAGGTCGTGCCGAGCACGCTGAAGTGGGTCGTCCAGGCCTCGAAGGCCGACTGGGCATATTCACGCTGCAGGTCGGCGATCTCGGTCAGGTCGCCGGCGCTGCCGATGCGATCCACGACCGCGGCGCTGGCGGCCAGACGGCTCTGCATGAAGCTGGTGGTGGTCTCCTGCAGCTCCATGGCCGTCTCGACGGCGGTACGGTTGGTCTCGACAACCACCTCGATGCTGTCACGCAGCGCGGCGAACATGTCCGGCTGGAAGGCGCTTGCCACGGCTTCTGCGGTCGCAGCCACCTTCTTCGGTGCTGCCTTCGCGGCAGCGGGCTTGCTGGCGGTTGCCGCCTTGGCCACTGTCTTTGCGGGCACCGCCTTGGCCGTTGCCTTCTCGGGCACAGCCTTCTTCGCGACGGGCTTGGCCGTCGCGACCTTCCGGGCCGGAGCCATTTTCGCCGGAGCGGCCTTCGGCGCTGCGGCCTTGGCAGCAGCCTTGGCCGGGGCCTTCTTCGCGGGTGCTGCCTTGGGTGCTTCTGCCTTCACAGGCGCTGCCGCTTCCGCGACCGGGGCCGCCTTGGCTTCGGTCTTTGCAGGTGCCGCAGTCTCGGTCTTGGGTGCGGCTTTCGCCTCCGGTGCCGTTTCAGTGGCCTTCGGCGTTTCGTCCGTCTTGTTGTCTGTCATCAGAATTCTCCGTATTCGCGCGCGTCATCGGACGCCCTGGAACCTGAAGCACAGATAACAACTCATGTTGCATTGCACAATAGCTTGTGTGCGGTGCGGCGAAATGTTGCTGGCTGCGGCCCGCAGCCCGTCAGGGCGACTGCACGGGGCACGGCTGCCGCGTCAGCCTGCCACCGGTTCCGGAATGTCGGCACGGCCCCCGTGCGCACCGGACCAGCCCACCGGATCGTCCAGGAACCTTTCCACCTCGTCCAGGGTCGCGGCCTCGAAGTAACCGCTCTCCCGCGCCGCGACCAGCACGTCGCGCCAGGTGGCGAGGTAGTGCAGCTCGATCGCCGCGCGCTCGAAGTTCGCCGGGGCATGCGGGAAGATGTCGTAATAGAAGACGACGAAGGCATGATCCACCTGCGCCCCGGCAGTGCGGATGGCGTTGCAGAAATTGATCTTGGAACCGCCGTCGGAGGTCAGGTCCTCCACCAGCAGCACCCGCTCGCCTTCCTTCAGATTGCCCTCGATCTGTGCCATGCGGCCAAAG
>CAXBNO010000096.1:0-9084 GCA_963976775.1 uncultured Kordiimonadales bacterium | reverse complement strand
GAGTACAACCGCGCGCTCTCCAAGCGCCGTGCCGATGTGGTGTACAATGCGCTGGCCGCCAGAGGTGTGACCGTCGGTCGGATCGACGAAGCGGCACTTGGCGAAATGGTGACTGATGTGTCAACGCCTGATGGCGTGCGTGAGCCGCTGAACCGCCGTGTTGAGATCGTCGTCTCCAGCCAGTAACCGTAAGCCGGTCACGGAATGAGACACGAAAGGGGCGTCCGGAACATTTCGGGCGCCCCTTTCTCTTTTTGTGGCATGCGGCACCGCCGCGAGCACGGAAACGCTGTTGTGTGGACGGCATGTGCTGGTATGTAATGTGCTTGAACCGGTTGATCGTGATCGGGGTGTCCTGGCGGATGTTCCGGTCTGAATGATGCAGTCACCGGATCCTGCGATGTGCAGGTCCGCAGCTGCGTGAGGGATAGAAACGAAAGGGAGCAAGGCATGAATGCATTGCTGAAACTGGGGGGAGTCGGTCTGGCTGCCCTGATCCTGGCCGCGTGTGCGTCCGACGCACCGTCGGACCCGAATGCCGGCAAGGTCGCAACAAAGTATCCGGCACTGAACGCGCAGCTGGCACCGATGTACGCTCAGCTCGCCGCTGACGAGGCCGAGGAAGGCGACAGCGCGGATGCCGCACACTACCGCGCCAAGTCCGCCGATGCAGCCGCTGGCTTCGAGGTGCTGCCCGACACGGTCGCTTCCCGTTCGCTGGATGCCGGCAAGGTTTCGGAGCTGAGCGACGCCCGCGTCCGCCTGATGCAGAAGTATGCGGAAGGCTATGCCGAGTCGCAGCCTGCGGACCTGGCCATGGCCCAGACCCAGTGGGATTGCTGGATCCAGGAACAGGAAGAAGGCTGGCAGTTGCTGCACATCTTCCGTTGCCGCAATGGTTTCGAGGCCGCAATGGCCACGATGAAGCCTGCCCCGGCACCCGCCCCGGCACCGAAGCCGGTCGCGAGGATGTCCGACCTGACGCAGGTGATCTACTTCCGGTTTGACCAGGCCAGTCTGACCAACCTGTCCAAGGGTCGGCTGCAGAGCGTCATCGGCAACCTTTCCAAGCGCAAGGCCGGTGCCGTCTCCGTGACTGCACATACGGATACCAGCGGTTCGGACCAGTACAATCTGGCGCTGTCCAACCAGCGTGCACGTCAGGTCGTCGAGTTCCTGACCAGTAATGGTGTTGCGGCCTCTGCCATCACCGCGTCCGGCGTTGGCGAGAGCCAGCCTGCCGTGAACACGGGTGACGGTGTGAAGAACGCCAAGAACCGTCGTGCGGTTCTGGTGGTCAGCGGCCAGTAAGCTGCTGATCCGGTTCCGGCGCTGACCCGCAGGGGTCCAGGCGTCGGGAACGGCCGAAGATCAGGGCGTCTGCCAGCGATGGCAGGCGCCCTTTTTTCGTTGCGATCCGAGGGCGGGTCCTCTCCAATGGCTGCTGATGACGGGTTCGCGTTCTGCGGGTAGGACCATGGGCCGCCATGCTGCACGACCTGATCTTTCCGTCCGCTTGCTGGAGCTGTCAGATGAACCGCACGAAAGTCCTGATTGGCCTGTTTCTCATTGCGGTGATGGGGTTGCTCGGCGGTCGTTTCGGCCTGCCCTGGCTGGTCGAACGGCAGGTCGCTGCCGCGCTGGATGCGCATATCGCGGGCCTGCCCGATTCTACCGGGGCGCGATATGCGGGCCTGTCGCTGGACTACTGGAACGATGAACTGCGTCTGACGGAGCTGCACCTGCCGGTGGACCTGCCGGCACCGGATGGCAGTGCCTACCCGGCACTTGTCTCGGTCAGCGATATGCATGTCGACGGGTACGACTGGCCACGGCTGCAAGCGGTACTGCAGACGGGTGAGGCCGTGGCACCGGGCGCACCGCTGATCCGCCAGGTGAGCTGGCGCGCTGTCACGGTCGCTGGGCAGGCCAGCGGCGAAGCGCTCGGCACTGGCGGCGAAGGTCGCCTCGAAGGTATGCGGGACCTCGTGTTCGACCCGGCTGATGGCGCGATCACTTCGATCAGCTTTGACGCCCTGACCCTGGACGACATGGTCGCCACCCCGTCCCCCGCCTATCTGGGCAGTGAGGAAAACCTTGTCGTGCACATCGCGCTCCCCTCGGCGGTGTTGACCGGATGGAGCAGCAGGGGCGCGGACAGCATTGTGCTCACCGGGCTTGCGGCAACCGCAGCCGCGACATCCTCGGCGGATGCCGAAGGCGTCGCCGAGCTTGCCGTGGAGAACCTTGCCGTCATCGACTGGCAGAGGGGGGAGCCGGGCACGGTCGGCAAGATCAGCATGACCGGTCTGACGGAAATGCTGCACTTGCCCGACAACATCATGGCCGGTCAGGGTGCTGAAGTGGCCCGCGTGATGGAGATGCAGGGCCTGGTCCGCTTCTCGGTGGAAAGCTATCAACTGACGGAACTGATTTACGACCCGCAGGTGCTGGCCCTCTGGCAGTCGCTGTTCAAGATTCTGGCTGCACAGGAACCCAACTCGAAGCCGGATCCGACCGAGATCGTTGGCTTCCTGGAGGCCTATCTGACCATCCTGGAGCGGGTGCGTGACCTTCAGACGGGAATCGGACACGCCGAACTCACCGGGCTTGCCGCAGATTTCGGTGAGGCGACGTCAATGACGATGGACCGGTTCGAGATCAAGGAGATGTTTGGCCTCAAGGGCGGCAGCTTCGAGGTGTCAGGCATCACCCAGAAGGGTACGGGCGATGTCAGCGCCAGCATCGAACGCTATCGGGGAGAGATCGGTGACCTGTCGGCGCTGCCGGAATGGCTGCGCACGGTCTTCGGCAAGCCTCTGGCGGTCGACAGTCTCGAAAAGGCCCGTGCATGGGCGGAGGGCAGGAGCCTGGCCGAACTGGTGCCCGTGGTCGATCTCGGCACGTTCAGCATGGCGGGGCTGGACGCCGTCGGTCCGGACGGGAAGCCGGTGCGGATCGATCTCTTCGCGATCGACAGCTTGCGGATCGGAGAAGACGCATCGGTCGAGATGGCCTTCCGCGTGGAAGGCATCTCGGCACCTCTGGACAGTGCCGCCGCCCGCCGGCCCCAGGCGGCGATGCTGCTGCAGATGCTGAAAGCGAACGGTGTCGAGGACCTGCTGCTTGGCGGTGCCGTCGCGCTGAAGGCCGGACTGGCCGACCATACCGGTGCACTGGCCGTGGGAGTGTCCGGTGCCGATCTGGCCGAGACGCGGGTGGAGATCGACCTGACAGGACTGGATTTCGAGAAGCTGCGCCGGGCCCCGGGGCCGCCGCGCAACATGATCGCCCTCTCCTCCAACCTTGCCCGCGCACGGCTCGCGGTCACTGACCAGGGTCTGCGCACATTGTTGCTGGAGTCACAGGCCGCCCAGCGGCCCGGCGCGACCGCGGACATGATCGGTACCCAGTTCGCCGCGATGGCGGAGCAGATGGGCGCCAGCATGGGAACGGATGCCAGCCGCGATATCGGTCGACAGCTTGCCGCCTTCATCACAAAGGGCGGCATGCTTGAGGTTTCGACCGGGCTTGCGAGCCCCCTGCCGATACTGCAGCTTGTGGGACTGCAGAAGCAGCCGCCGGCGGCCATCATCGACACGCTGGGTGTCACCGCGAGCCACAGCGCGCCCTGATCCGGGAATCCGAAGAAACAGACAGGAAAGGCGGCATCCGTTTCCGGACACCGCCTTCCCGGCAATGACAGCTGACAGGCGTCGGGCCGTCAGTACATGTGCTGGCCACCGTTGATGGACATGGTGGAACCGGTGACGAAGGTCGCGTCATCGGAAACCAGGAACAGTACGCCGCGCGCGATCTCGTCGGCGTGACCCAGGCGACCGATCGGTATCTTGGCGACGATCTTCTCCAGCACGTTGGCGGGAACGGCGGCGACCATGTCGGTGTCGATGTAGCCTGGCGCGATGGCGTTGACGGTGATGTTGAACCGCGCGCCTTCCTGCGCCAGCGCCTTGGTGAAGCCGTGAATGCCGGACTTGGCAGCGGCGTAGTTCACCTGACCGTACTGGCCGGCCTGACCGTTGATGGAGCCGATGTTGACGATACGGCCGAAGCTGCGGGACTTCATGCCGTCGAAGGTCGCCTTCGCCAGGTTGAAGCACCCGCCCAGGTTGGTGTCGATCACCGCTTGCCAGGCTTCCTTGCTCATCCGTGCCAGCGTGCCGTCGCGGGTGATGCCGGCATTGTTGACCACGATGTCGATGGCGCCGATCTCCTCCTCGATCTTCGCTACCGCCTCATGCACCGCATCGAAATCGGAAACATCGAACCTGTAGGCGGGGATGCCGGTCTCGGCAGTGAAGGCCCTTGCGGCCTCGTCGTTGCCGGCGTAGTTCGCGGCAACGCTGATCCCGGCATCGTGCAGGGTGGTGGAAATGGCCGCGCCGATACCGCGCGTGCCACCGGTGACGAGTGCAACTCGTGCCATCTGATTGGACTCCTTGGTTTCTTCTTCTTGGGGGAGGTTGGTTCGACGTCCGTTCCTGACCCGCGGCACTGCCGAAGTGCCGCGGGTCGGAACGGTTCGTCAGTCGTTCGGGTCAGTCGCGCTCGACACACATGGCGATGCCCATGCCGCCGCCGATGCACAGGGTGGCAAGGCCCTTCCTGGCGTCACGCTTCTGCATCTCGAACAGCAGGGTATTGAGCACACGGGTACCGGAGGCACCGATCGGATGCCCGATGGCGATGGCGCCGCCATTGACGTTCAGCTTCTCCGGGTCGATGCCCAGTTCCTTGCCGACGGCACAGGCCTGCGCGGCAAAGGCCTCATTGGCCTCGATCAGGTCCAGATCATCGACGGTCCAGCCCGCCTTTTCCAGCGCGCTGCGGGTCGCCGGGACGGGGCCGATGCCCATGATCGCGGGATCGACACCGGCCTGGGCCCAGGAAACGATGCGCGCCAGCGGGCATCAGCACGACCGCACCGGCACCATCGTTGATACCTGAGGCATTGCCGGCGGTGACGGAGCCGTCCTTGGCGAAGGCGGGCCGCAGCTTCGTCATCATCTCCATGGTCGCACCGTGGCGGATGTATTCGTCGTCGGAGACCACGGTTTCGCCCTTGCGGCCCTTGATGGTGACCGGCACGATCTCGTCGCTGAACCGACCGGCCTTCTGCGCCGCCTCGGCCTTGTTCTGGGAGGCGAGGGCGAATTCGTCCTGCTGCTCCCGCGTGATCTGCCACTGCTGAGCGATGTTCTCCGCCGTGTTGCCCATGTGATAGCCGTTGAAGGCGTCCCAGAGACCGTCGCGGATCATCGTGTCGATGAACTTCATGTCGCCCATGCGGGCACCGGAGCGCAGGTGCTGCGCGTGCGGGGCCATGGACATGCTTTCCTGGCCGCCGGCGACGACGATCTTGCTGTCGCCGTTGCGGATCGCCTGCCAGCCGAGCGCGACCGTGCGCAGGCCGGAGCCGCACAGCATGTTCACGCCCCAGGCCGGGCTTTCCTGCGGCACACCCGCATTGATCGAGGCCTGGCGGGCCGGGTTCTGGCCCTGACCGGCGGTCAGGATCTGGCCCATGATGACTTCCGAGACCTCGGCGGCGTCGACGCCGGCACGCTCCAGCGCGCCCTTGATGGCGACCGTGCCGAGATCATGTGCGGGAACGGACCCGAACGCCCCGTTGAAGGAGCCGACCGGGGTACGGGCGGCAGATGCGATGACGATATCGGACATTCAGGATTTCCTCCTTGATGGTTTCTCGGACAGCATATCATGCCTTACGTCGCACCATACGGCGATGCTGCGACGCAGCATATGATTGCTGCATTGCGAAAAGACTGCCGATTCCTCTTGGTTCCGGCAACGGTGGATTGGTTAATGTGTCGGTATGTCGCGACCTGGACGGTGAATTCCTGCTGCGCCGCAACATCGTGAAGCCGGTACCTCATGACATCGCCCCGAGCCATCCGGCGAGAGGCTGCCAGAGGCTGCGCCGGGCGCGGGAGCCGACGACCATGCCGATGTGCCCCGCTGCCGGTTCGATCACGGTGGCATCCGGCAGATCAGCCACCGCGCCCCGGGCGGATGCGGGCGGCACGATCCTGTCCCGTGCCGGAATGGCGGCGAACACGGGCATCGGCAGATCACCGGGTCGGATGGCCGTTTCACCGATCCGCCAGCGCCCGGTGCCGGGCAGGTTCTCGTTGTACCAGCCGACAAGGCAGTCGTGCGCGACCCTGGGTGGCAGGGCCGGGCCGTCATTCAGCCAGTCCTCCAGCGCCACGAACTGCCGCGCCTTCTCGCTGTCGGGGTCCATGCTGGCGAAGCGGGCAAACTTGCGCTGCGCCAGGTTGGGGTCCAGCGCGGCGAAGAAGGCCTGGATCAGGTCGATCGGCATCTCCCCGAAGGCCTCCAGCACCGGTTGCCACATGGGCAAGGATGCCGCGAATGTCTCTGCCTGCGGACTCAGGTCCGCATGAAAGTCCCAGGGGGAGGCGAGCAGTGCCAGGGCGGAGACGGTATCGCTGCGCAGCAGGGCGAGGGCGACCGAAAGAGTGCCCCCCATGCAATAGCCGACGACCGCGACAGGCCGGTCGCGGTTCAGGCTGACCGCCGCATCCAGCGCCGACGAAAGGGGTCCGCGGAGAAATGCGGCGACATCATAGCGGCGTTCCGGCTTGCCCGGCGTGCCCCAGTCAAGCAGCAGGGGGCGCAGCCCGGCCTCCGCGGCCAGCCAGCGCAGCATGCTGTTGTCGGGCAGCAGGTCCAGCACCCACGCACGGTTGATCTGCGACGGTACGAACATGACTACCGGCGCCTCGGGCCGGTCGGGCAGGCCATAGTCAAGCAGCCGCACCGCGCCCTGTCGCCAGACTGCGGGCGGGTCATCGGCGATCCGGTGCCAGGGATGGGTCTGGTACTGCTCGACACCCGCCAGGGCGCATTCGGCGGCTATGGCGGCCCCAAGTTTCGTACCGTCCACAGACTTCATGTCGGCCAGCAGGTCGGCGGCCCGGTCACTGATCTCGGGGTGCCAGGGTATCCCGCCCGACTGCGCCAGCGGCAGTGCCGCCATCGCTCCGGTCAGCGTCGCCCCCGCTGTCGCCAGATGCAGCGCCAGCGGTCGCGGGCCGATGCGTCTGCTCCCTGTCGGTCCCGGGTCCTTGCTGTTCGGCATTGCGGTCATGCATGAATCCGCTCAAGGCTTTCCAGCTCTCCCTCAGCCGGGGATCGGCAGAGGCCCGGGCAGCCTGCTCCTGCCAGAGGTCGACGAACTGTCGGGCGAGGCGGTCAGGGTCAGAAGGATCGGATGCTGGCACTGTCATCGCTGCCAATCTACAGCATTTCCCCTTCACTGGAAATCGCCGGGTCCGACGCGACTTCGCTGCAAGAGCGAATACGCCTTGCGCAATGCAGCATGAAACGGCGATAGTTCCGGGTCCACGCGTCCTGACCTGACAGGGTCACGCACAAACCTGGTCGGAGTTGCTGAATGTCCCGTCGAGACAAGGCCGGAGAAGGTCCGGTGACCATCAAGAAGTATGCGAACCGGCGGCTCTACAATACCTCAACCTCTTCCTATGTGACGCTGGACCATCTTGCCGAGATGGTACGGGATGATATCGATTTCGTGGTGTTCGATGCCAAGTCGGGGGAGGACATCACCCGTTCCGTCCTGACGCAGATCATCTTCGAGGCGGAGGGCAAGGGCCAGAACGTGCTGCCCGTGAATTTCCTCCGCCAGCTCATAAGTTTCTACGGCGACAGCCTGCAGGGCCTGCTGCCGAGCTATCTGGACATGTCGATGGATGCCTTCTCGAAGAACCAGGACGAGATGCGGACCCGCTTCGGCGGCAGTCTGGGCTCGCCCCTGCTGCATTTCGAGGAGGCGACGAAACGCAACATGGCCCTGTTCGATCAGGCCATGAGCATGTTCAACCCGTTTGCCGCCTTGCAGGACGGGTCGCCATCCACGGGCGAAGCACCTGCGACGAAGCCCGCATCCGAGGATGGTGACAGGCCGAAGTCCGCCAGCACTTCAGATGACATCGAGCAGATGAAGGATCAGCTGGACGCCATGCAGCGACAGCTTGAGAAAATGATGAAACCAAAGGGATGATGGCAACAGTTCGAATAAAATTGTAAACAAATTCGACGGAAATTAACCAAGATTTCCGATTAACTGTTTGTAAAGATTTCCCCATCGGCATATATTTTGGGGATGCGACAGTTCTTCACGGTCTCGACATGCGTGTGAACGGGGTCAGCGCCAGTACCGGATTGGTTACGCGCGCGATGGCTGCTGGCGTGTCGCCGACGGACCGTGGCGGTGCCGCCGACCGGCCCGTCACACCGACTGAGCGGATCAGTGAGAGTCGCGGGCAGCAGGATGCGCCGCCCAATCCGCTTGCGGGCGGCGATGCCACCCAATCCGCAGCGGGGACCGCGACCCACTGGCCGGCAGCGACCCTATCCGGTCTGCTGGGGCATCGCCTGCTCTATGAAGTCCAGCGCCTGGCGCAGATCCACGGCGGACAGGACGCGACAGCAGATCGTGCCTCGGACGCCGTGATTGCCTACCGCGCGGCGGGTGACCTCTCTGCCATGGTCCTGCGCCCTGACGGTGGCGGCCTGCGCCAGCCCTTCAGGGTCTGAGCGCGCCGCACCGGGCATCCCTCTCCGCCGCCATTTTCCCCGGTGTGCGCCAACCCCGCACTGCCGGATTACCGGGCTTCTGCCTGCCCCGGTGCCGAAAATCGCGCCATTCCGACTGCGACCACTTGACCCAACCGGATGTTTCCGGCAAAAGAATACCCGCGAGTAGCACTTCAACACGATGGAGTAGGCCAATGCATGTCGGTATGGGCGTGATCTTCCAGAACCCGGGCAAGGAACGCACGGACCGGGAAGTCTATGAAGCTGACATGGCCCTGGCAGAGGCGGCCGAGCCCCTGGGCTTCGACAGTGTCTGGACGGTCGAACATCACTTCACCGACTACACCATGTGCCCCGACCCGCTGATGTTCCTCAGCTACATGGCCGGTCGCTCGAAGACCATCCAGCTCGGTTCGATGGTGGTGGTGCTGCCCTGGCATGACCCGCTGCGGGCGGCCG
>CAXBNO010000095.1:0-9143 GCA_963976775.1 uncultured Kordiimonadales bacterium | reverse complement strand
GACAAGGCCGCTTTCACCATCCAGTGCCACCCTTGTGCGGAAACCGCTGCGTTCAAGCACCCGACGATAGATGTCCAGCGCGTCCGAATCATCATCGATGATCAGGGCAAGCGGCCCAACGGCATCCACTGCCTCGGGCAGACCGGACGGCACGATGCCGGACAGCAGCGTCGACGTCCTTCCATCATCGCGGATATCCTCCAGCGAGACCGGAACGATCAGGGTGAAGGTCGACCCGACGCCGGGCTGACTGGAAACCCTGATGTCGCCCCCCATCATCTGCACCAGCCGACGGGTGATTGTCAGGCCGAGGCCGGTACCTTCGCGTTCCCGGGTCAGGGTTCCGTCTGCCTGTTCGAAAGGCTCGAACACCTTGCCGACCTGTTCCTCTGACATGCCGATTCCTGAATCTCGGACAACGAAAGAGACCGCTTCCCGATCATTGAGTTCGGTCCGGCCGACAATCAGTTCGACGTCGCCGTTCTCGGTGAATTTCGAGGCGTTGGAGAGCAGGTTCAGCAGGCACTGGAACAGGCGCTTGCGATCCGATTCGATATGCAGACCCGGCACCTGCAGATCCAGATGGAGCCTGTTCCCGAACCGTTCGGCAATGGGACGAACCGTACTCGTCGCCTCATCGACCAGTGCCGCCAGGTCCACGGCTTCCATGTCCAGGCTGACATGACCGGCCTCCACCTTGGCCAGGTCCAGCACCTCGTTGATCAGGGTCAGCAGATGCCGGCCGGACTTCTCGATCCGATGCAGGTCATCGACCGTGCCCTTGTCGCCCTGATCCTCGAAGTCCTCGATCAGCATCTCGGTGTAGCCGATGATCGCGTTCAGTGGCGTCCGCAGTTCATGACTCATGTTGGCGAGGAACGAACTCTTGGCCGAATTGGCAGCCTCTGCCGCCTCCATTGCTTCCTTCAGTTCCTGGGTCCGTTCGGCGACCTTTGCCTCCAGACCGTCATAGGCGGAGCGCAGCGCCTTCTCGGCCTGGCGGCGCTCGGTCACATCATGCGTAACGCTGGCGAAGCCCGACAGCTCACCGGCTCCGTCATAGACCGGATGAAACGTGACACTGGCCCAATAGGTACTCCCGTCCTTGCGCCGACGCTTCATCTCCGACTCGAAACGGCCGCGGAGGCTGGCCTCCGACAAGGCACGCGCCAGAATGCGCGGGGCGTTGTCGGCATTCGCATCGAAGATGGCACCGGAACGTCCCAGAACCTCCTCCGCACCGAAACCATCCAGACGGGCGGCTCCGTCGTTCCATGACGATACACGGCCCGCCGGGTCCAGCATGATGATGGCATAATCCTGCAGCCCGTTGACCATCAGGCGAAAGCGTTCCTCGCTGCGCCTGATCCTTTCGTTGCCGGCGCGCAGGTTCTCGCTGACACGCCTGTCGATCAGGGCGGTCGCCAGCCCCATGCCGAAAAGGAGCACCGAACCCAGCGCGATGGCAGCGGCCAGGACACCGGCGTTTATCGCCGAGTCGGAGTGCACCAGGGCATCGGCGCGCAGATTGAAGGTTGCAGCAGCCATGCCGCAGTAATGCATGCCGACCGCCGCCACGGTCATGACGCAGGCGCTCCCGAGGCGCCACAAGAGGGATTCAAGATTGAAGCAGAGCCAGAGTGCCGCCATCGACGCCACGATCGCGATGGCGAAGGAGGCGACGTAGAGGACCGGATCATAGATGATCTCGACCGGCATCCGCATGGCGGCCATGCCCATGTAGTGCATGCCCGCGATGCCGAGCCCCATGCACAGGCCACCCGCGAGCAGCATGATGAAACTGGATCCCAGGGACCTGACGATCGCCAGGCCGGCCCAGGTGAAGATCACGGACACACCCATCGAACCGACGGTCATCGGCGTATCGAACAGCACAGTGACAACCGGCAGTTCCATTCCCAGCATGGCAATGAAATGCATCGACCAGATGCCGCCGCCCAGGGCAAACGCGGCAAACAGTGTCCAGCCGGCTGCCGCACCCACGCTCGCATCCCGCGCGCGGGATGCGATATTCAGCGCCGAGAAGGCCGAGAACACACATATGCCCACCGCAAGCAGGACAAGCGTCATATCGTGATGTTGTGACAGTTCCATACGCTGACCTCCGTGCGGGAGGGATCATCGCGTGAAGGGGTTAAGCACGGATTAAGCCACCGGTGGACCTTGATCACGTCTTTCAGCAGCTTAACCAAATGTTCAGCCGCCAGTGTCTTGATAGCGAAATGCCCATTCCGCCGGGAGCCGGAGCACGATGAACAACGAAGAGAAGCCGCGCGTTCTGGTCGTTGACGACCTGGAGGCCAATCGCGCGATGCTGGCGCGCCGCCTGACGCGCCGCGGCTACGAAACGGTCATGGCGGAAGATGGCCCGAAGGCGCTGCAACTGATCGACGAGTGCGCGTTCGACATCGTCCTTCTCGACATCATGATGCCGGGCATGAGCGGGCTTGAAGTCCTGCGCCTGATCCGGGCGAACCGCAGCCCCGCGATCCTGCCCGTGATCATGGTGACCGCCATCCACGAGAAGGACGGTATCGCCGAGGCGATCAAGCTGGGGGCCAACGACTACATCACCAAGCCCGTCGATCTGGACATCACCCTGGCACGGATGCAGACCCAGATTGACCGCCGCCATGCGGAGCTGGCGCTGCACGCGGCGAACGAGAGCCTGAAACGGCGGGTCGAGGAACGAACCCATGATCTGGAGAAGATGAACTTCGACCTGCGCAACGAGATCAAGCAGCGGCAATCGCTGGAGGAAGGCCTGCGTCAGGAGAAGAAGCGCGCCGAGGCGGCCAACCGTGCGAAGTCCGAATTCCTGGCCACCATGAGCCATGAACTGCGCACACCGCTGAATTCGATCATC
Organism: uncultured Kordiimonadales bacterium; assembly: GCA_963976775.1. Classification (GTDB taxonomy): domain Bacteria; phylum Pseudomonadota; class Alphaproteobacteria; order Minwuiales; family Minwuiaceae; genus Minwuia. Next base: position 6,256 of record CAXBNO010000095.1, on the reverse strand, counting down.
GGTTTCTCCGACCTGATCCGACAGCAGCTTGAATCGGAGGCCGCTGCCGATACGGCGAAGTTCGGTGAATACGCCAGCTACATCAACGAAAGCGGCCAGCATCTGCTGCGCATCGTCAACGACATCCTCGATCTGACCAAGATCGATGCCGGCAAGACGATCCTGAACGAATCGCACACATCGGTCGCGGACCTGGTCGACCGCTCGATCCGCCTCGTCGAGGCGCTGGCCCATAAGCACGGGATCAAGATCGATTTCGGCGGCGAACTGGAGAATGTCGAACTGTTCTGCGACGAGATCCTGATGCGCCGGGCCTTGCTGAACATGCTCAGCAACGCCGTGAAGTTCTCGAAGACCGGCGGGCACGTGGAGATCAGGGCGGAAATCGACACCAACGGCGAACTGCACCTGATCGTTGCGGACACCGGCGTCGGCATCAGGCCGGAGGATATTCCGCGCGTGATGGAAGCCTTCGGCCAGGCGGATGCCAGCCATTCCCGGAAACATGAGGGAACCGGTCTCGGTGTCCCGTTGACCAAGTCGCTGGTGGAACTGCATGGCGGACGGTTCGAGATGGACAGCGAGCCCGGTGTCGGCACCACGGTCAGCCTGGTGCTGCCCGGCAAACGGCTGGAGGTCATCAGCGATGCAGCGGTCACGGCCAATTCCGCGGCCTGATCTGGCCGGACGCCTCCGACAGTCAGGTGCGATCGGTGTGTTCCCCGATACCGGGCTGTTCCAGTGCCTCAGTCTGGAACTCTGACATCCGTCAGTGCGAGGATCTCGCACGCGTCCCGGGCCGACATGCCAACCCGCAGTCCCAGAAAGCGCGCAACATCATTCACCGCCGATAGCACGCCGGTTTCGTAGGTGGAGCGACCGTCCCCGATCCGCGCCGACGATGCTGCGCGCATCCAGCGCTCCAAGTCGGCTGAAACCCCAGCCGTGCGGTCCCCCGCCCGCATCATTGAACAGTGCCGCAAACGCCTCACAGCGAATGGCATGATCCGGATTGCCACCCACCAGCGCACCATGTGAAGCGGTCACGACAATCCGGCCGTCATCCTCCGGTCGCACCTGCGAGGCGGAGTCCAGAAGCACGATCCGCCGCAGGGCCCCGGGCAACTCGATCACTTCCCGGCGTTCACCCATTTCCGCGACCGGCATGTCCGAAACCGGTGCCAGAAGCAGCGCCTCCGCCGCGTCCTCCACCGACATGCCGGGCCGGACACCGACGGTCAGCGCCAGCGGATTGACATGGCTGATGACGCCACGCTGCAACGCATCGGCCGCATCCCCTATCCGGCAACTCATGCTGTCGATCACGGCTGCAGCCACGCCGTGCGAATGGCAATGATCCAGACAGGCAAGTCCTGCGGCTTCCAGGCCGGTGCCGGCGTCATTCAGGATGACGGCGCGCACACCCGCCTGCAGGGCGCAGGCGGCGGGAAACAGGCCGCCGTGGCTGCCACTGACGACAACGGCCCCCGCTGCTTCCGGCGGCAGGCTGGTGATCGTGTCCGCCAGAACAATGCCATAGGGTCTTTCAGTCATCTGCGCGCCATTCCCGGAATCACTGGCCTGCCGGTCGGATTGACCGGATTCGCCAAGCGCCCCTATCGTGAACCCAACAGGCGCAATTGCCAATGCGGAGGGGGGGTCATGAGCAACAGGGGGAATCTGGACCAGAACCGGTTCCTCGCCTTCCACCGCGAGATGCTGCGCATCCGCGCCCTGGAGGAAACGGCGCGGCAAGGCAGTGACCTGACCATCGTCACCTGGTCCGCCACACTGCATGACATCCTGTCGGCCGCCGGGCGCGCCGCGCAGGCCGGGGTGGCGGATATCGAGGTGCTGGACCTGTGCACACTCTGGCCCCGGATGAGGATGTGCTGAGCGGGCAGCAAACCGCCGCCACCGCTCACGTCACACGTTCCCGACCGCAGGAGTTGATTTGCAATTCCCGCTGAATGGTCCCAGATGTGGAGGCAGGTTTGGCCCAGAACCCCGGAGTAATAGTGATGTTCGCAATGTCTCCCCTGAGTAGGGGTCGATTCTGGCCTGTTGCCCTGCTGGCTCTGGCCGTTTTCCTGTTCCAGCTTCAGCCTGCGACGGCCCAGCTTCGTGTCGATGACGCGATGGACCCGGAGGAAATCCTGGAAGAGGAACTCCGCTTACCCTACTACGCGTTCACTGACGGAGGGCCGACCCGCGCCCAGCGCCCGCTGGTGGACCGGATTCCGATGCGAAGCGTGATGGACCGGGGCGGCAACTCTCTGGTCGATGTCATCTATACCAGGCATACTGGGCAGATCCTGACCGACATGAGCGGGCATGCGCTGTATGCGACGGAGAGCGACACCGCATACGGCAAGTCTTCCCTGTCGGGCGAGGCCCTGAGCAACTGGCGTCCGCTGACGGTCAGCAAGGACTTGCGCACCTATGGATTGTGGGGCAAGGCCTGGAACGAGGCACTGCAGGTCTGGGTCCTGACCATGGCAGACAAGCCGCTCTACACCTACGTCGGAGACACGGAAGCAGGTGTCGCCAATGGTATCGGCAACGGCTGGTACACGATGGAAGTGATCGGCTGACCGAATTGTCGGCTGGTGGCGGTGCGGGCCGGTGCCAATTCCATCATTTGATGGAACGATCCAGGTACATCGCCCTGAAGGTTGTCGCATCGACCGGCCTGCCGAACAGGTAGCCCTGCCCCATGTCGCACCCGGCCTGAAGCAGGTGATTGCGCTGTTCGGCGGTTTCGATCCCCTCCGCCACCGTGCCGAGCGACAGGCCATGTGCCAGCGCCAGACTGCTGGCCACTATGGCCTTGCAGGCGATGTCGTCCGGCAGACCGGCAGTGAAGGCCCGGTCGATCTTGAGACTGTCGCAAGGCAGGTTCTGCACGCGCAGCAGGGACGAATAACCGGTTCCGAAGTCGTCGATGGCGATATGAAAGCCATGGCTGTGCAGGGCCTGCAACGCCCGCGCCGCACCCGGTCCGGGCGGCGGTGCCGTCTCGGTCAGTTCCAGATGCAGGTCCTGCAGATCCATGCCACGGTCGTCGATGGCCTGTTTCAGATCAGCGACCAGCCCCGGTGAATCGAGCTGGGTCGGTGAGACATTGACCGAAACGAACAGCCCCCGCGCGGCACGGCTGACTTCCCGCCAAGACGCCAGGTCATCAAGCGCTGTCTGCAGCGCAAATGCGCCCGGGCCGGATAGCAGGCCCTCCGGCTCGGCGAAGCCGATGAAGATGTTCGGTGAAACCGCACCGCGTGTGGCGTGGGTCCAGCGCAACAGTGCCTCCGCCCCCACGACACGGGATGTGGCCAGTTCGACAATGGGCTGGTAGGCGATGGAGAGTTCACCGCGTCCTTCGGCAGCAATGAACTCGCCGCTCAGCCAGACCGCGTGGTGCGCGTCGGATCGGTCGGGCATCTCATACCCTCCGGGCTGAACGGTTTGAAACAGGCAGCTTCAATGCTGTCACCCGTCCAGCATACCCTGTCCCTGCAGCAGCGCCAGCACGACAACGATGACCATCGACAGCGCCATCAGGATGTTGATCCACCGCTGGGTGGCAGGCGCCAGCGCCATGCGTTTCAGCGAGACCCCGAGATAGAGCCAGGCAAAGTGGACCGGCACCCAGATGATGTTGATCAGCACGAACTTGACGATGATCTCGGTGGTCGTGCTCTCGAACCCGAGCGGAAAGCTGACGAACAGGGTGCCATTGACCGCATAGGCCTTCGGATTGACGAACTGCAGGAAGATGCCATCCACCGCGCCGGGGACCTTCACGGCCCGCGCGAAGGCAATTGTCGAACCGGCCAGCGCAATCCGGGCCGCCAGATAGAACAGGAAGGCGACAGAGACCACGAGGAAGACCAGTTGAAGCTCCGGCACCGTTTCGAGAACGACGGCAAGGCCGCTGACGACAGCGATGGCCACCAGGTTGGTGCCGAGCCAGAGCCCGGCGATGTAGCGCACGCCGGTACGATAGCCGAAACCCGACCCGACACCGGCAACCGACAGCACGCCGGGTCCAGGTGTGATGATCAGCAGGAAGAACGCCCCCGTGAAATAGATCAGCGCCTCGATCAAGCGCCCGCGGCCCCGTCATTCGCGGCGTCAGTCTTGCGATAGCCGAAGGATTCATTGATCCGCGACAGGATATGGTCCCCCGCAGTGGTCACCTCCGCCCCATCCCCCGCCGCACCGACCAGATCGGCAGGGTTCACGGGCGCATTGAAATCCGGGTCATGGAAGGTGGCGATGGACAGGCGTTCCGCCACGTGCCGGTTGGTGGCGCGGTGCGGGGTCGAGCGATAGCGCCCCGCCGTCCAGCGCGCCATCAGGTCCCCGGCATTGATCACCAGCGACCCCGGCAGGGGCGGCGCGGCGATCCACGTACCATCCGGCAGACAGACCTCCAGCCCGCCATTGTCATCCTGCCAGAGCAGGGTGATCAGACCGAAGTCGGTATGCGGTGCGACCCCGAACTGGTCGCCACCCAGTGCGCGGGGCTGTTGCGGGTACCAGACCGCCTGCGTCCGTTGCAGCGGCTTGGCATAGAACGGCGCGAAGAAATCACGCTCCACGTCGAGGCTGAGTGCCACGCCCTGCAGCAGCCGCTGGCCACAGTCCGCGATCGCCGCATAGTAGGCTTCGAAAGCGCCTCGGAACGCCGCAGGCGCCTCGGGCCAGATGTTCGGCCCGCGCAGTGGCTGCCCGGCCATCACGTCCGGATCATCCAGCGGCAGGTCGAGGCCGATCTGGAAGAACTCCTTGTAGTCCGGACGCTTCGCCCCGTACATGCGCGCGTCGCCCAGCGCATTGAAACCGCGATGGTGCCGGGTCACCGCTACCTCTCGCTTCTGCGCCACCGGCAGTCGGAAGAAGCCTCTCGCCGCCTCCACGGCAGCGGTAATGACCTGATCCGGCACGCCATGGCCGGTGATGTAGAAGAACCCGCTGCGCTGCATGGCCGTGGCGATCTGCTCCGGCACGCCGCCGCCATCGGGGCGCGACAGGTGCGACAGATCGATGATCGGAATATTACTCACAAAGGTGTCTCAGCCGACATTGCGACCGACCTTCTCCCAGTAGGGCTTGCGCAGTTCACGCTTCAGGATCTTGCCCGTGGGGTTGCGCGGCAGCTCGTCGATGAAGTCAACCGACTTGGGACACTTGTAGTGGGCGATGCGTTCACGGGCATAGGCGATCAGTTCGCCCTCCGTCACCTCGACACCGGCCTTCTTCACGATCACGGCCTTGATTGCCTCCCCCCAGCGTTCATCCGGGACCCCGATGATGGCAACATCGGCGATGGCCGGATGGCCGAACAGGGCGCTCTCCACCTCCGCCGGATAGATGTTCTCCCCGCCCGAGATCACCATGTCCTTCACGCGGTCATAGATGTAGAGGAACTGCTCGTCATCGAAATAGCCCGCATCGCCGGTATGCAGCCAGCCGTCCTTCAGCGTGCTCGCGGTGGCATCGGGCAGGTTCCAGTAACCCGACATCAGGGTAGTGGAGCGCAGGATGATCTCCCCCACCTCCCCGGTCGGAACATCCTTCCCGGCCTCGTCGACCACCCGGATCTCGTAGCCCGGTGCGGCCCGGCCACAGGCCCGCAGGCGTTCCGGCTTCGACAGGTCATGCTCGTCGGGGCTCATGTAGACGCCGCCGCCATTGCTCTCCGTCATGCCATAGGCCTGGCCGAACCTGTTGCCGATGACCTCGATGGCCTGGCGCAGCAGTTCCGCCGGAATCGGTGCCGCGCCATACCAGATCTCGTCGATGGAGGAGAAATCCGTCTCTGCGCAGCCCGGTGACTGCAGCAGGAAATTGATCAGCGCAGGCACCATGAAGGACTTGGTCACCCGATATTGCGGGATCAGCCGCAGGATCTCCGCCGGCACCGCCTCTGCCATGATCACGGTCATGGCACCGACATACAGGCCGGCCAGGGCATTGTTCAGGCCACCGACATGGTACAGCGGCATGCAGATCAGGTTCACATCCGATGCGGTCCAGCGACCGTAGGCCTTGGTCTCGCTGGAACTCAGGATCGGCCAGAGCTCGTAGCAGCTGAAATGGCTGAGCTGGACGCCTTTGGGTGTCCCGTGGTGCCGCTGGAATAGAGCTGCGCCGCAATATCCGTCGCCAGCACCTGCACCATCGGATCGACGTCGGCCTGGCGTCCGTACCATTCGCGCAGGTCTTCCAGTTCGGCGACACCCTCCGCCCG
>CAXBNO010000094.1:0-9187 GCA_963976775.1 uncultured Kordiimonadales bacterium | reverse complement strand
CGGCCACCGATCGACTTCAGCCGCTCATGCGGCGGGCGATCGAGGCGCGGAATGGAATCCAGCAGGGCCTGCGTGTAGCGCATGCGGGTGCGGGCAAACAGGCTGCGGGTGCTGCCGGTCTCGACGATGCCACCGGCATACATCACCGCCACCTGATCGCAGCGCCCGGCAACGACGCCGAGGTCGTGAGTGATCAGGATCAGGGTCATGCCGCGGTTGCGCTGTTCCCGCTGCAGCAGGTCGAGGATCCCGGACTGGACGGTCACGTCCAGCGCGGTCGTGGGTTCATCGGCGATCAGCAGTTTCGGCTCGCAGGCAAGCGCGATAGCGATGGCGACACGCTGGCGCATGCCACCGGAGAGCTGGTGTGGATACTGGTCGACGCGGACATCGGGCTGCGGGATGCCGACTTCGGTCAGCAGTTCAATGGCCCGTTGGCGGCCGGCGGCCTTGCTGGTGCCGAAATGATGGCGCATCCCCTCATAGACCTGCTGGCCGATCTTCATCACCGGATTGAGGCTGGTCATGGGATCCTGAAAGATCATGCCGATGCCCGGACCCGAAATGGCGCGGCGGGCCTTGCGATCCATGGTCAGCAGGTTCTGGCCATCGAAGCTGATGGCGCTGCCCTCGGGGATTTCCGCATAGGACGGCAGCAGGCCCATGATGGTACGGGCCAGCACCGACTTGCCGGAGCCGGACTCGCCGACAAGGCCCAGCGTCTGTCCGGCCTCCAGCGAGATGGATACCCCGTCAACGGCGCGCACGCGACCGGCAGGTGAATGGAAATGGGTGGAGACGTTGGTGAGTTCGAGCAGGGGCGCGGCCATGATCAGATCGCTGCCTCCCGCACATCAGCGAAGCGGCTGCGCAGGGTGTCACCCACCAGGTTGAAGGAAAGCACCGTCAGGAACATGACGATCGCCGGGAAGACGCTGATATGGGGCGATTCCTCCAGGTGTTCCCGCCCGCCCGCGATCATGCCGCCCCAGCTCGGGTGCGGGGCAGGAACCGACAGGCCGAGGAAGCTCAGCGCGCCCTCCACCACGATGGCACCGGCCACCGCAACCAGGCCGAAAGCCAGCACCGGCAGCACGACATTGGGCAGCAGTTCGCGTACGAGGATGTTGAAGTCGTTCGCACCGATGGTACGCGCCGCCAGAATGAACTCCGAAGACTTGAAGCTGAGCGTCGCGGCCCGGCTGATGCGGGAGAAGATGGGGATGAACAACAGCCCCAGACTGACGGTAACCACCAGCAGGCTGCCGCCGAAGATGAGGGAGAACAGCAGCAGCAGCACAAGACCGGGGACAGCCAGGAAGGTGTCGATAGCACCGACGATGAAACCATCGATCCGCCCGCCGAAATAACCTGCGATCATGCCAATGGGCAGGCCCAGCAGCATACCGACCACCGGCGCACAGAAACCGACGACCAGCGAGACGCGGGCACCATAGATGACGCGCGCCAGGACATCGCGCCCGAGGTGATCCGTACCGAGCAGATGCGCTTCGTTCGGCGGTGTCTGCAGACTGACGAAATCCAGTGAGTCCGGGTCCTGGATGCCGATCCATGGCGCGAAGATCGCCATGAAACTGATCAGGACCAGCCAGGCGAGGGGCAACCAGAAGGCAATGCCGAACTGTCCTGACTTGCCCGTGGTGGGGCGCATGCGGCGAAACCGGGACAGTGTCGGCCGTACCGGATGGAGGGGGCGGTTGGTTGTGGGATCAGCCATCGGCGCGCTCCGTCCGGATCCGGGGGTCCAGTACCGCATAGAGCAGGTCAACGATGAAATTCACCAGCACATAGGCAAAGGCGATGAAGACCACGACGCCCTGAACCACGATGAAATCACGGGCATAGATCGCATTGATCAGCAGGCGACCGACGCCGGGCAGGGCGAAGATGGATTCGATGATGATCGAACCGCCGACCAGATTGCCGATCTGCAGGCCCAGGACCGTGATCATCGAGAAGGAAGCCGGCTTCAGCGCATGGCGCAGGATGACATGCCAGACGGGCAGTCCCTTGGCCCGCGCGAGCGAGATGTAATCCTGTTGCAGCACGCCGATCATGTCGGCGCGCAACACCCGCATCAGGATGACCCATTCAGCCATGGCGATTGCCAGGGCCGGCAGGATGAAGGCCCTGAGGTTGGCCCAGAGACCGGCCGAGAGTGGCTCGTACTCGGATGTCGGCAACCAGCCGAGATTCAGGGAAACAACGAGGATCAGAAGGATCGCCGCCATGAATGACGGGATGGACAGCGACATGAACCCGGCTGTCGCGATGGCCCTGTCAGCAGTGCGCCCCGCGCGATAGGCGGCGATTATGCCGAACGGAACAGCCAGGATCAGCGCGAAGACCTGCGCCACCAGCATGAGTTCGAGAGAGACCGGAAAACGGGAGAGGATTGCCTCCACCACCGGTTCGTCCGTGCGGAAGGAGCGACCCCAGTCACCCTGAACGAAGTCGCCCAGCCATTCCACGTATCGGACCATGACCGGCCGGTCGAGGCCGAGGTCGGCACGAATGGCCTGCACCTCCTCCTCCGATGCGTCCTGCCCGGCGATGTCATAGGCGACATCCCCCGGCAGGACGTTGACCAGCAGGAAGGTGAAAAGGGTGACGGCGAAGATCACGACGACCAGTCGCCGCACCCGTTTCATCAGGTAACGCATGTCTGCCGTATCAGCAGTGTTTCAGGTAAACGATCTGCCGATCACTTGTCCTTCCACGCGCCGGAGACCCGGACCACACCCAGACCGTCAATGCCGATGTTGTGGGTGTTGGTGCCATGGAAGGCGTAGTAGCGGTTGCCACCGCGGTACTGCATGTTGCCCTGGTCATTGACCATGCGCATCAGATCGCAATGGAACTTCTCGCGCACAGCCGGATCGGCCGCCGTCCGCATGGCGAGGGCAACCTTGTCCATTTCCGGCGAGGAAAGATGGCTGAGGTTATAGGAGCTCTTGGAATAGGACAGCGCGAAGGTCTGCGGGCCCACATCTTCGGCATCGGCGATCCGCCAGCCGGAGATCATGTAGTCATTGGTGAAGACCTTCTTCACCAGCGTGTTCTGATCGACCGGGACGAGTTCCAGTTCAACACCCACCTGCTTCAGCAACTGCTGATAGATTTCGCCAAACTCGCGACCGCGCGGGGTCGTGGTGTGGATCATGCTGATCTTCACCGGCTTGCCATAATCAGCCAGCAGTGCCTTCGCCTTTGCCGGATCATAGTGGCGATATCCGGCGTCACACTTGGAATCTGTTCCCAGCGGGTGCTCGGCGAACGGACGGGTATCCTTCCAGGTAACCTTCAGCAGCGCGGTCTGGTTCCAGGCATGGGACAGCGCCTGACGGACACGGGCGTCATCCAGCGGCGGCTTGGAGGCATTGATGAAGGTGATCGCGGCACCCTTGCCGTCACGAACGACAGTGGTCAGCTTCGGATCCTTCTGGGCATCCACGATGGAACTGCCGCGGTCGGTCCAGATCAGGTCGATCTCACCGGAACGCAGGCTGGCGAAGCGGGCCTGGGTGTCCGGCAGGATGCGGAAGACGATCTCATCCAGGTGCGCCGCATCCTTGTTCCAGTAATTCGGGTTCCGCTTGATGGTAATGCGGTCACCGCCAGCCCAGCTGTCGAAGATGAACGGGCCCGTCCCGATCGGCTCCCGGTTCTGCTTGTCGGCAGCGACATTGGCACTCGACGGGATCAGGCCGATCATGCTCGGCGCCGCGAGGTTGCCCAGCAGCGGCAGCCACGGATGCGCCAGATTGAACCTGACCGTGTGGTCGTCGATGGCCTCGACACCCGATATCGCTGTGATGAACGACCGGCTGCGCGACTTGTTTTCCGGGTCGAGGATGCGGTTGAAATGGTCCGCGACATCCTTGGCGGTGAAGTCGGAGCCGTCATGGAACTTGACGCCCTGGCGCAGGGTCAAGGTCCAGCTCTTGCTGTCTTCCGACGCTTCCCATGCGGTTGCCAGATTGGGTTCGAATTCCCGGGTCTTCTCGTTGTACTTCAGCAGCGTGTCGTGAATGGCCAGCGAGACCGTTCCGGCGCTGATGCCCAGCACGCCGCCCTTCACGGCGTCGAAGCCGCGCGCATCGGTCTCGACGCCGACGGTCAGGGTGCCGCCCTTCATCGGGCCGCTGTGCGAGCCTGCATGAACATTGTTGACGGCGAGCGTTGCTGCCAGCGCAATCGCAGCCGTTGCAGTCAGCACACGTCGTGACCGCTGCCCCAAACCAAGTTTGAACATTTCCCGTATTCTCCCAAATGACTGCCCCTGTCAGGCAGCACGCAACGACTGGTTATCCAGTTCTGTCGTCACAGTGCAAAAAGCCCGGGGCGTTGTCCAGCCAACAAAGGCCGTGGGGGTTACCGAATTGTTCGTTTAGGCGCGCATTCTTTCGTTTGGCTTCATTTGCCGGTCCAGCGCGGCTTCCGCTTCTCCGTGAAGGCGGTGAGTCCCTCCAGGGCGTCCTCCGTTCCCATCAGGGCGCACATCATCTCCACCTGGTTGGCAACATCCCGGCGGTAGTCGAGATCGTTGGCCCTGCTGAAGGCGCGGCGTCCGATGGCCATGATGGCAGGTGACTTGGCGGCGAACTTGCGCCCGATCTCCATGGCCTTCGGCAGCACGTCGGCGACCGGCACGACATGGTTGATCACCCCGATCTCCCGCAGGCTCTCGGGCGGCAGCATGTCGCCGGTGAACAGGTACTCGAAGGCCCGGTGGCGACCCGCGATCCGGGGCAGGTGGGCAAAGTGGATGGCGGGCAGCACCCCGACATTGATCTCCGGATATCCCAGCCGCGCATCATCGGCGGCGATCAGCACGTCGCTGGTGATGGAGAGTGTCATCCCCGCACCAAGGGCCGTGCCATTGATCGCTGTGATCGTCGGCTTGGTCAGACGGTGCTGGATATCCAGGGTATCCAGATAGAATTTCTCAAGGAAACGCCGGAAGGCTGCAACACCGCCGCGCTGCACCATCTTCAGATCCATCCCGGCACAGAAATAGCCATCGACCGCGCTTGTCAGCACGATGGCGCCGACATACGGGTCGGCATCGGCGCGCTTCAGACCGGCGTGGATTGCCCCGATCTGTTCCATGTCCACGGCATTCACCGGCGGATGCTGCATCGTCAGCACCGCCACCCGGTCGGTGACCGCATAGGTCACCCGTTCGGTTCCGTCTGTCATTGACCTTGTCCTCCCCCAGTCAGGTCGCCCATTCGCTGAATGGAATCCCCTGATAATAGAGCAGCACCGTCAGGTCGCCATGCAGCACGCGCGCCCCGGCGGCGGCTGCCGTCATCGGCTTTGCGTGAAAGGCGACACCAAGACCGGAGGCCTGGATCATAGCCAGATCGTTCGCACCGTCGCCCACCGCCAGCGCATCCTCGTTGGCGATGCCGAGTTCCGTCGTGATGCGGTTCAACTGGTCCAGCTTGGCCTGTCGGCCCAGGATGGGGCGTCCGACATCGCCGGTCAGTTGGCCGTCCTGAAACAGCAGGGTATTGGCGTGGTGCTCGTCGAACCCGGCGAGGCGTGCCACGCGCTCGGTGAAGAACGTGAATCCTCCGGACACGAGCGCCGCATGACCGCCGCTGGCCTTCATCGTGCGTGTCAGGGTGGCTGCGCCGTCGGTCAGCCGGACGCGGTCGTCGAAAGCCCGCTGCAGCACGGACTCCGGCAGGCCGGTCATCAGTCCGACCCGTTCCAGCAGCGCGCCCTCGAAATCGATCTCGCCGCGCATGGCGCGTTCGGTAATGCCGGAAACCGCGTCCCGTACACCAGCGAAGTCGGCCAGTTCGTCGATGCATTCGACGGTAATGATGGTGGAGTCCATGTCGGCGATCAGCAGGCGCTTGCGCCGGTTGCTGCTGCCGGTGAGCGCCAGATCGATCGCCGCCCCGCAGAGGGCCTCAACAGCGCGCTGTTCCAGTCCGGACGCATCGGCGGGCCGTACCTCGACAGGGAACTCGACAGCGTCCGGTCCCAGTTCCCGAACCGGGGCGGATGCGCCCGTTGCGGCGCGGACGGCGGCCACCTGTGCCGGTGTCAGTGGTTGACGCGCATTGCCGACCAGCGTCAGAACCATTTCCATGAACGATACCCCTCCGGAACAGCCAGCTTCGTCTGGCAACCTGTTGCTGATACTCGGCCCGACGGCGAGCGGCAAGTCGGCGCTGGCCGCCCGCGTGGCTGCGGAACTGGGCGGGGTCGTGATCAATTGCGACTCCATGCAGGTCTACCGTGACCTGCACATCCTGACCGCCCGGCCGGAGCCGGAACTGGAGGCCATGGCCCCGCATCGGCTGTACGGCTTTCAGGATGCGGCGCAGGCCTGTTCGGCAGCACTCTGGTCCGACCGCGCGGCAACAGAGATTGCGGCATGTCAGGCGGCGGGGCAGGTGCCTGTGCTCTGCGGCGGATCCGGCCTGTATGTCCGGGCATTGCTGCAGGGGCTGGCTCCGATCCCCGACATTGACCCGGCGTTCCGGCAGGAGGCGACGGTGATACTGGCGCGGGACGGCGGGGAGGGGTTGCGCCAGCGGTTGATGCCGGTCGATCCGGTGGCGGCCGAACGGTTGAATGCCGGTGACAGTCAGCGCCTTGTCCGCGCCTGGGAGGTCTGGCGGGGCACGGGGCGATCATTGACGGACTGGCAACAGATGCCGGGCGTGCCGCCCGTCCGGGCGCGGACTTTCACGGTTGTCCTCGACCCGCCGCGCGACGACCTCTATGCCCGCTGTGACGCGCGCTTCGATACCATGCTGGCGGAGGGGGCGCTGGCGGAGGTGGCGCGCCTGCATGCGCGCGGCCTCGATCCTGAACTGCCTGCGATGAAGGCCCTGGGTGTTCCGGCCCTGATCGCCCATCTGGACGGTGACCTGAGCCTGGAAGAGGCGCGAACGCAGGCACAGACTGCCACGCGCCGCTATGCCAAGCGACAGGGGACCTGGTTTCGCCATCAGATCATTGCTGATTTTCGCTTGAATACGAAACAAACAGAAAGTGTTTTCGCGGAAACCTTTCTGAAAATAAGCGAATTTCTGTTGACCGAGGGGTAGCCCTTGCCTATGTTTCGCGCCGCCCGGTTCGCCGCGCGTGTTCTGTATCTGATGACCCTTTGACTGGTCGCGCTGTTTCCGGGTGGAAATGGCCAGTTCTGACCATGCGCGCGCGTGACGGGCTGTTCATTTTGAGGAACGAGGAACTGCTCCCCTGTCCGGGGAACAGACAAGGCAACGAGGCGTATCATGTCGAACAACGCAATGACCGGCGCGGAAATCCTGATCAAGGCACTGACCGATCAGGGTGTAGATACCATTTTCGGGTATCCTGGCGGCGCGGTACTGCCGATTTATGATGCGCTGTTCAAGCAGAACTCCATTCGCCACATCCTGGTCCGTCAGGAAGGCGGCGCGGTCCATGCGGCGGAGGGCTATGCCCGCTCCACGGGAAAGCCGGGTGTCGTGCTCGTCACCTCCGGCCCCGGTGCCACCAATGCGGTGACCGGCCTGACCGACGCGCTGATGGACTCGATCCCCATTGTCTGTCTGACCGGGCAGGTCGCGACCCACATGATCGGCAATGACGCGTTCCAGGAATGCGACACCACCGGCATCACCCGCCCCTGCACCAAGCACAACTATCTGGTCCGGGACGCGGCGGACCTGGCGCGTGTGGTTCACGAGGGCTTCTATGTCGCCACCAACGGTCGCCCCGGCCCGGTGGTCATCGACATCCCGAAGGACATCCAGATCAATACGGCTGACTACACCCCGCCGGAGAAGGTTCGCCACAAGACCTATCGTCCGCGTGTGAAGGGTGATCTGGAGAAGATCCGGGAGGCGGTGGAGATGATCGCCAATGCGGAACGGCCGATCTTCTATACCGGCGGCGGCATCATCAATGCGGGGCCGAAAGCATCCGCGCTGCTGACCCAGTTCGTGCGCATGACCGGCTATCCCATCACCAACACGCTGATGGGTCTGGGCGGCTATCCGGCGTCCGACCGGCAATATCTCGGCATGCTGGGCATGCACGGGTCGTACGAGGCCAACTGGGCCATGCACGACTGTGACGTGATGATCTGCATCGGCGCGCGCTTCGATGACCGGGTGACCGGGCGTCTGGACGCCTTCTCGCCGAAGTCGAAGAAGATCCACATCGACATCGACCCGAGCTCCATCAACAAGAACGTGCGGGTGGATCTGCCGATCATCGGCGACGCGGCACACATCCTGGAAGACATGATCCGCATCTGGAAGGCCGGCGCGCGTCAGGTCGATCCGGCGCGGATCGAGCCCTGGTGGCGCCAGATCGACATCTGGCGGGCCCGCAACAGCTTCGCCTACGAGAAGACCGACAAGCTGATCAAGCCGCAGCGTGCGGTGGAGGCCCTGTACGAGAAGATCAAGGACCGCGATCCCTACATCACGACGGAGGTCGGGCAGCACCAGATGTGGGCGGCACAGCTCTTCAAGTTCGAAAGCCCGAACCGCTGGATGACCTCCGGCGGTCTCGGCACCATGGGCTATGGCCTGCCGGCGGCGATGGGCGCGCAGATCGCGCATCCGGGCAAGCTGGTGGTCGATATTGCCGGTGAGGCCTCGATCATGATGAACATCCAGGAAATGTCGACGCTGGCGCAGTACAAGCTGCCTGTGAAGATCTTCATCCTGAACAATCAGTGGATGGGCATGGTCCGCCAGTGGCAGGAACTGATGCACGGCAAGCGCTACTCGGAGAGCTACGTGGAGAGCCTGCCGGACTTCGTGAAGCTGGCGGAGAGCTTCGGTGCCGTGGGCCTGAAGGCGGAAACGCCGGACGAGATGGACAGCCTGATCGACGAGATGATTGCCGTGGACCGGCCCGTCATCGCCGACGTTCGCGTTGATCCGACCGAGAACGTGTACCCCATGGTGCCGTCCGGGGCCGCACACAACGAAATGATCCTGGGTAACGAGGCGGGCGCGGAGTCACCCCAGGCCACCGATCAGGGACTGGCCCTCGTCTGAGCCGGAACCGCAACGAACTCTATCTCTCAGGAGGGACGGTCGCGTGAAGGGGATGCCGCACGGGTATCCGCCTTCGCCACACCGTGAAGCGACATGCAAGACACCATAGAACGTCACACGATATCCGCCGTGGTCGA
>CAXBNO010000093.1:0-9232 GCA_963976775.1 uncultured Kordiimonadales bacterium | reverse complement strand
GGGGGGGGGAGGGGGCAGGCCGGGATCAACGCAACCTATTCCATCGTGATGACGATCTTGCCGTTGCGGCCTTCCTTCGCGGCGTGGCGCAGGGCGTCGGCGACCCGGCTGAGGTCGTAGGTTGCCTCCACCGGCACGAACAGGTCGCCGCTTGCGACCTTCTCCGACAGGAAGCGGTAGGTTTCGCCGATCTCCTGCGGCGTTGCCTCCGCGAACCAGGGCGCCAGCCAGAAGCCGCGCACGGTGATGTCGCGGAACACGGTCTCCCGCGCGTCGATCATCAGCGGTTCGCCCGACAGCAGGCCATAGTTGACGACGGTGCCCTTGTCGGCGGTGGCCTGCGCCAGCCGCTGCACCGCACTGCCGCCGATGGCATCGATGGCCAGCTTCGGCAGGTTGCCGCCGGTTGCCTCCGCCACGCGTGCGGCCAGGTCGGGGCCATCGACCAGCACCACGTCGGCACCCAGCTCGGTCAGTTCCGCCACCAGTTCGGGCCGACGCACCACATTGACCGACTTCCAGCCGGACGCCCGCGCCAGCCGGATCAGATGGCGGCCCACGGCGGAGTTGGCGGCGTTCTGGATCACATAGTCACCGGCTCCCAGCGTCACGTACTTCGTCAGCATCAGCCAGGCGGTGGCCGGGTTGGCGCGCAGCATGGCGAGCTGCAGGATGTCGGCCTCCGCCGGCAGCGGGACCAGGCCCCGCGCCGGACCCTGCACCTGCTCGCGCCAGAGCCCGCGTGCCGGTGGCGTCACCAGGTCGCCGACCTTCACATTGTCGACGCCCTCGCCCACTGCCGTAACGCGCCCGACACCCTCGGCCCCCTGCGTCATCGGCAGGGTCGGCTGCGCCGCACCATAGCGGCCTTCCATGTTCAGCAGGTCGGCCGGATTGATCGGGCTGGCCAGCACCTGGACATTGACCCGGCCCGGCCCCGGCGCGCCCGGCGCATCGACCTCGACCAGCTCGACAACCTCATGCGGCACGCCAAAGCGCGAGAACTGCATGACCTTCATGATGAAATCCCTCCCCGGATTGATCGGGCGACGATACAGCAGTGCAGCGCCGGAGGGAATCGTTGCGGTGCGCGCGCTGCCGGCCTCAGGATTGCGGCAGGCGAAGGGTCACCGTACAGCATCGGTACTTGTCTGCGGGCTTTCCTTGCGTCAGTTTGCGGGCAACAGCCCCCCTGCGAAGGGGTGCCCGACCGTCGGCGACGGTTGGCGGAGGAACATGAAAAACAGCGAAACCGGGAGGAAATGATGCCGGATACCGCACCAATCGTGAAGTCAGTCCGCAAGAAGGTCTCAGAAGAGGAATGGGCGGTTCGCGTTGACCTCGCCGCGTTCTATCGTCTGGTGGCCCTGAACGGCTGGGATGACCTGACCGCCACCCACATCTCCGCCCGCGTGCCAGGAGAAGATGCCTTCCTGCTGAACCCGCATGGCCTGTTCTTCGACGAGATCACCGCCTCCAGCCTGATCAAGCTGGACTATGAGGGCAATGTGCTGATGCAGGGTGACTTCGGGGCCAACCCGGCCGGTTTCACCATCCATTCCGCCGTGCTTTCCGGCCGTCCCGACGTGTTTTCCGTGGCGCACACCCACACCCGCGCCGGCATGGCGATCTCGGCGCAGAAGGACGGCCTGCTGCCGCTGAACCAGACGGCGCTGCGCTTCTACAAGCGGCTGTCGTACCACCCCTACGAAGGTGTGGCGCTGGACCATACGGAACGCGAGCGTCTGATCGGCCATCTGGGCACCAACAAGGCCATGATCCTGCGCAACCACGGTCTGCTGTCCGTGGGCGAGACGGTGCCGGAGGCGTTCAACGTGCTGGCCTATCTGGAGAAATCCTGCCAGTCACAGATCGATGCCCTGTCCGGCGGTGTGGAACTGGAACTGCCGAGCGAGGAAGTCTGCGAGTTTACCGCACAGCAGTTCGAGAAGTTCTCGCCCCTCGGCCATCGCGACTGGCCCGGTCTGCTGCGCAAGCTCGACCGCATCGACCCGAGCTTCCGCGACTGAGGTAATCGTTTGCTGACCGTTCCGCCCCTCTCCCCCTCCCGGCCACCCACGCAAGTATCCTGAAATGGGTGGCCGGGAGGGGGATGTAGCGCGCCACTTCATTTCGGAGTGCGGGACACTTGAAACCGGAGTGAAACACGGTGCGGGGTGGTTGCAAAGCAGGTTGGAGCAGTCTTGAGAGCGCTTCATAGCCCTTTCAGAATTGCGATGAGGTCTACGGGGCAGCCTGTCCGACCTAGCCTACAGTGCCACAAACATCAGGCGCACTCCGATCAGGAACAGGGTCGCGGACAGGAAGGTGGAGATCACCGCCGACCATAGCCAACCGTAGATCCACCAGCCCACTCTCGTGTCCTCCACCTCGGTCGAGGCGATCTCTGCCTTCACCTCGTCATCCACGGGCAGCGTTTGGAGCGCGAGGATATTCAGCCGGTGATGGGCCTGCGACTGGTGGGCGAGAGCGTTGAAATAGCCGAACATCGCCGCGAGGATCGCGACCATGACACCTGCGATCAGATAGGCAAGAGATTGCTGCAGGGCTTCAGGGTCAGAAAACCTGCGCTGCGTATCGGTGAACAGGGCCGCACCCGTGATCAGTGCGCCCGAGTTTACTGCCACGAGTGACTTGAGGACCAATCCGCCCCAGTGATTGGCTGCCTGGCCCCCAACCGACAGGCGTTCCCGCTCCTCAGTGCGACGGGCTGTGATGTAGCCCTCTCGCTCACGGTCTTGGCGCGCCCACTCCTGCAAGCGCGCCGCAGCTTCCCGGTCGTTGCTGCCGTCCCGTTCTCCCCCAGCCACTTGTGCTCTCCACAAATAAGGTAGCTTGATCAGCCGCTCACGATCCATCCGCAGCTGAGTTGGATAGTATCAGTTCCGTGGCCGGGTGGGCGTGGTGGCTGGCAACGCTGTACGTGGTTTGCACCTCCTCAACAGTGAAGGCGCAGAAGGTCTGCCGGATCTCTGGCACGCCGCTGATGCAGAGCAGGATGTAGCGCGCCCCTTGTTCCTCGAGCAACGAAGAGCATCTTTGGGAACCGTGCCCAACCGATCCAGACGTCAGATCATCGGTGGCTAGGAAGAACCGGGTTTGAGTGGATCGGCGACGTGCCGGACCGCCTCGACGATATTGATGCCTGGCGTTGCCTCTCCGACCTTGCCGAAGCCGGTATCCTGCGGGTTGAAGATGCAGCTGGCGGCGTGATGCAGAATTACGTCGCGGCTCGATTCACTTACGGCGCTCTTGGCCAGCGCCTCGAACGTCATCAGTGCATTCGTGCGGTGTCGATTGAGCACATTGTTGTGACGATGGGACAGAAAGTTCTTGGCGCAGATACCGATAAGGAAACTGAGCGCGCCCAGCGTGACCAGTTTGCTCAACAGGTATGGCAATGGAACGCCAAGCACATTTTGGGCAGCCGCAGACGGCGAGACCAGGGCGTCGAAGGTCGTGGGCGATGTCTTGGAGACGATGGCCTCGAACGCACCAGGCACGGCAACAACGAGGAAGAGGAAAACTGACAGTACCGTACACCAAAGCCACTTCCGTGCGGCACTGGAATGCCTTTCGGCCTCCTTATCGAAATGATTTGCTTGCTGCGAAACCGCTATCTCGGCGACCGCCTTGCGCGTCGCATCCAAACGCTCATTGATCTCGGACTCAAGGCTCTGGATCAACCGGTTGACCTGGTCTCTTTGCTCTTTCGAGATGGCTTCCAGATCCTTTCGCGCCGTCTCAGTTAGCTGGTTGAGTTCCTCAGAGCGTTCCTCGACTGCATTCTTTAGCGAATGACCTCTCTCGATATCGTTCAAGAGCTCTTCTGTAGCATCTCTCGCGGTCTTCTTGGTCTCCTCGACCACCTTCCGAAGTGCCATCAG
This sequence comes from uncultured Kordiimonadales bacterium, assembly GCA_963976775.1. Classification (GTDB taxonomy): domain Bacteria; phylum Pseudomonadota; class Alphaproteobacteria; order Minwuiales; family Minwuiaceae; genus Minwuia. The sequence continues at coordinate 5,324 of CAXBNO010000093.1, read as the reverse complement.
TTCCGGCCGCTCGGCGATTGGAACGGTGGCTGTCGCAATATCGGTGACAGTACGCATCTCCGCCGCCATCTCTTCGTACGCACTCTGAACCTGCCGAATCAGGTTGAGGCTCTCGTTATTCGGGTCGCCGTAGGAGCCTGCCTGGAAATCTGCCGCCGATTTGATCGCTGTCGCGAACCTAGAAAGCGGATTCATTATCGGGGCGATGGTCTTGTCTGAAAATTGATAAAGCGTCTCGTAAGTGATGTCTGCTGTCTTCTCCTGCATCACACGCAAATACGGGATCAGAACCCTGAAATCCGCAAACCTCGGAGATCCAGGTTGTGGGAAGTGATCCAGAGAACCCAAATCGATCTCTCGGATCCTCTCCAGATCTGCCACAATTTGCTTTACAGCTTTCACATCCGGCATCGCTACACCCCTCAAATGCAGGATCAACTTTGGGCACGATCATGGGTTGAGGCACTGGGCTAGTCCAGTTGCATCGCAATCGCCAAGCTGATGAAGCGCGCCATCTCATGCATGACGGCGTTGCCCAGCGAAACATCCGCTCGGGAATCCCGTCGGTCGGCAAATGAAAACGCGGTCTAGCTCGTCAGGTCGCGGTGCTGCCGGAGATGATCAATTCGCCCGCGCTGATCCGTTGGCCCTTCGAGACGCTGTAGGTCGTCTGCATTTCTTCCATTGCGAATCCTTCGAACGTGGCGCGGATCTCGGGCACATCGTTTATGGAGAGCAGGAAGCGCCCCTTGATGTTACCCAGCACCTTCGCCAAAGCGCGATAGTCGTCTCGCCCGAACATGCCCCAACCATAGTCGTTCTCGCCGCCCCAATCGGGCGTGTCGAGATAGAACGGAGTACCGAGGCGGTCATCGCGCCAAATGAAATCCCACCAGACTCCGGGTTCAAGTTTCGCCTGACAGGGAGAGGGGCGGCATCGTCAGCAAACGGTCATTTCCCGCGTTCGATGCGGTCCACGACGGCATTGTTCTCCGCGCGGACCATGCCGGGGATCAGCAGGGCGTCGAGGCACCACCAGATGGCCCAGGGCACCAGCAGGAAATAGCCGATGAAGACAAATGCCAGGCCCGTTCCCGCGCCCCAGAGCAACAGCATGATGATTCCGGAGAACACACGGCCCAGATAGAAGCGGTGCAGACCGAGCCAGCCAAGGAAGAACCAGAGCAGGTAGGCGATCACGGCTGACCGGGCATTCGCCTGGTATCGGGCGGTTGCAGTGTCGCTGCCGCCTGGAAAATCGGCGTCTGGTTGTGACATGGCAGGCATCTCCCGTGTTGCTTGGCACTTTAACTATGCACTGGCTGGCGCTATGACAACGCGCGAACGGAGAGGGAGCCCGAACCATGCAGAAATTCGACCGCCTGAAGGCAACTGCGGCGCCGATGAAGATTGCCAACATCGACACCGACATGATCATTCCGAAGCAGTTCCTGAAGACGATCAAGCGTTCGGGGCTGGGCAAGCACCTGTTCGACGAGATGCGCTACACCGACGGTGTGACCGAGATTCCCGATTTCGTGCTGAACCGGGAGCCATACCGGAAAGCGGAGATCCTGGTCGCCGGTGACAATTTCGGCTGTGGCTCCAGCCGCGAACACGCGCCCTGGGCGCTGCTCGACTTCGGCATCCGCTGTGTCATCGCGGAGAGTTTTGCCGACATCTTCTACAACAACTGCTCGAAGAACGGCATTCTGGCCGTGCCGCTGCCGAAGGCTGCCATCGAGTACCTGCTGACCGACGCTGCCGAAGGCCTGGAGATCGAGGTCGATCTGGAAAGCCAGACCGTCTTCGCGTCGAACGGCAAGACCTTCCGGTTCGAGATCGATCCGTTCCGCAAGCACTGTCTGCTCAATGGCCTGGACGATATCGGCCTGACGATGCAGCGCGGCGACGCCATCGATGGCTTCGAGGCCCAGCAGAAGAGCAGCGCGCCCTGGCTTTATCGCGCTGCGTCCTGACGTACGGCCCATTCTGGAGGAATTGAGACCATGGCATCCAACCGTAAACTGCTGATGCTGCCCGGTGACGGAATCGGGCCGGAAGTGATGAGTGTCGTGCGCAAGGTGATCGACTGGATGGATCATCGCCGCGCCGTCAGCTTCGACGTGACCGAGGATCTGGTCGGCGGGGCATCCATCGACAGGCACGGCATTCCGGTGACCGACAAGGTGGTGGACACCGCGATGAATTCGGATGCCGTGCTGCTTGGTGCCGTCGGCGGGCCGAAATGGGATGACCTGCCGTTCGCGCAGAAGCCGGAACGTGGCCTGCTGCGCCTGCGCAAGGACCTGGGCCTCTATGCCAACCTGCGCCCCGCCCTCTGCTTCGCACCGCTGGTGGACGCCTCGACCCTGAAGCGTGAGATCATCGAGGGGCTGGACATCATGATCATCCGTGAACTCACGGGTGGTGTGTACTTCGGCGAACCGCGCGGGATCGAGGACCTGCCGAACGGGGAGCGTCGCGGCATCAACACGCAGGTCTACACGACCTCGGAGATTCGCCGCGTCACCGCCGTCGCCTTCGACCTGGCCCGCAAGCGCGGCAACAAGGTCTGCTCCGTCGAGAAGGCAAACGTCATGGAGTCAGGCGTGCTCTGGCGCGAGGAAGTGACGAAGCTGCATGCCGAATCCTTCTCCGATGTCGAACTCAGCCACATGTACGCCGACAATTGCTCCATGCAGCTGGTCCGTGCGCCGAAGCAGTTCGATGTCATCGTGACCGACAACCTGTTCGGCGACATGCTGTCCGACACGGCGGCGATGCTGACGGGCTCGCTCGGCATGCTGCCTTCCGCTTCCCTGGGCGATGTGGACGAGACCGGTCGCCGCAAGTCACTGTACGAGCCGGTGCACGGTTCCGCGCCGGACATTGCCGGACAGGGCAAGGCCAACCCGCTGGCCACCCTGCTGTCCTACGCCATGTCGCTGCGCTACACCTTCGATCTGCCGGAGGATGCCGACCTGATCGAGACGGCTGTGAACAACGTGCTTTCGCGCGGACTGCGCACTGCCGACATCATGGCTGAAGGCATGGCTCAGGTCTCGACGGCAACCATGTCCGACGCCCTGCTGAAGGAACTCGACAAGCTCGCTGCCTGAAGTTGAGGCAGAGCGATAGATATTTGTGCAGTAACAAGTATCTTGACGTTGCGTCACGCATTCAATGCGGGTAACGTTTCGCCAGCTTTGCCCGAGTCTTGGGAGGGGCGCAGGGAGACGGGGCCGCTCAAGAGCACCGCTCCTGTACGCAGAACAAGCTGAGAAAGAGCCGTCTCCGAAAGGGCGCGGCTCTTTTTCATGCGTATCGACGAGCGGACTGTTGCTGGTCAGTGCCCGTTTTCAGCCTTCGCCCACATCCCAGGTCGCCTTGCCGAAACCGGCGTCCGCCGGGATGTCGATCATGCGGCGTCCATCCCTCACGTAGACATGCGGTGTGACAATGACCGGCGTGCGCTTCGCGGCGGCGGCCATGGCCTCGGCGACGTTCGATGCCTCTCCAAGCAACTGCAGGTTCAGCCGGGTGGCGAAGACCATCGTCACTTCCCCGCGGTCGACCTGTTCCATGACGGCTGCCGGTGTCGTCCAGACGCTTTCGACAGCCTCGGTACCATCATGCAGGGCTCCGTCGATCTGGGCCTCCGGTGCCTCGGCGATGAAGAAGGGGGTGTCGAACCGCTTCGGCATGACCGGCGGTGTGATCCAGTGGGAAAAGGCTTCCAGCCGGTCCACGCGGATCGACAGTCCCTCTGCCGCCGCCATTGCACCCATGGTGACCTGGTTCTTCTCCAGCCGCGCCGCGTAGCGCTCCTTGAGGTCATTGGTCTGTTCGGCGGTGAGTTCGCTGCCATCCTTGTGGGTGGCGATCAGGACGCCGGTTTCCTCGAAGGCCTCGCGGATTGCCGAGACCCGAAAGCCGAGCTGCGTGTCGTCGAAGGGGTCGGCACCGATGGTTGCGGCACGGGCCTGCGCGTCACTGTCTTCGGGGTCGACCTTGCCGCCCGGAAAGACCATCGCGCCGGAGGCGAAGTCGATCTTGTGATGGCGCTTGACCATGAAGACTTCCAGCCCGGCGTCGGCATCACGGATAAGCAGGATGCTGCTGGCCGGGCGGGGGACGACATCCGCGTACTTCCCGCTCAGGTCCGCGCCGCTTGCCAGTACATTGCCTTTCGACATCTTGTCCTCCCCAGGGTTGTCTCTGCCTGCGGCGAACATAGGCCAGCGGCCTGACGACGGGAAGCGCAGAAGCGGAAGGGGAGAGGCGCGCCGACACAGCTCCGGCGATAGTCGGCACACATTCTGCTATTGTCGTCACAGAATTGCGGAAATGTTTGCCAGCGCCCTGTGTGAAGCCTGTGACAGGCCTCGCGAAGGTTTGACAGGTGCAGAATGGCAGTCGAAAAAGTGAAACGAGTTCCAAACTAGGGGAAACCGATGAAACGCGTCCTGATCGCTATCGGAGTCATTCTGGTGCTGCTGGTGGCCATCGTCATCATCGTGCCGTTTGTCGTACCGACCTCCACGCTTGTCGATTACGTCAAGGAGGAGGTCGAGGGAGCCACGGGGCGAAAGCTCACGGTCAATGGTGATCCCAGTTTCTCGATCTTTCCCGATGTGGCCCTGACCCTGCCCGAAGTTGCCCTGAGCAACGCGCCGGGTGGCGCGGCCGAGGATCTGGTCCGCATCAGTTCCGCTGACATCCAGGTCGATCTGATGGCGGCAATCTCGGGCAACCTGGTGATCAAGCGCTTCGTGCTGGTGGAGCCGGTGATCGCCATCGAGAAGGATGCCAATGGCCGGTTCAACTTCGAGTTCGATCCGCCAGCGGGTGCCGCGGCGCCTGCCACTTCCGGCGGTTCCGGCGGCGATTCCGCTGGCGGCGGCAGTGATCTGACCCTGCGGCTGGATGATGTCCGTCTGGAGAATGCGACCTTCATCTACATGGATGCCCAGACTGGTCAGCGTCAGGAACTGACGGGTGTGAATGCCAGACTGTCGCTGCCGGACTTCGCAGGCCCCTTCGACATGGACGCCAGCGCCGAATGGCAGGGGCGCCAGGTCTCGGTTGTCGCCCATGTCGACAAGCCCCAGGCGATTGCCGCGGGCCAGGAAACCGCCCTGCGTCTGACGGCGGAGAGTGGTGACCTGTTCAAGGTTGATTTCAATGGCACCGCCACCGCCGGTACGGCACCGAATGGTGCCGGTCGGTTGACGGTCACGGCTGACAGGCTGGGCGATCTGCTTGCCTGGGTTGGTGCGGCCATGGGGCCGGAGGTCAAGCTGCCGTCGTCGATCTCGCTG
>CAXBNO010000092.1:0-9261 GCA_963976775.1 uncultured Kordiimonadales bacterium | reverse complement strand
GTGGCAAAGGTCTGTCACAGGGTCACCGTGCTGCACACCGGGCAGGTGGTGGAGCAGGGGCCCATTGCCGACATCATGTCGGCGCGCGCCACGCCCTTCACCCGCGCGCTGATGGTTGCGACGCCGCGCTACGATCAGCCAGCGGATGCGCTGCATCCGGTGCCGGAGCACATTCATCAGGAACTGCGCGCCACCGCCCGCCGCTTCGATGAGGCCAATCCATGAGCGCGCCGCTGCTGCAGGTGCGTGACCTGACCCTCTCCCTGCCTGACCGGTCGCGCAGCGGCATGTTCAGGAAACCCCCGATGATCGACATCCTGCGCGGCATCAGCCTTGAGCTGCCGAGGGGGCAGTCGCTTGGCATTGTCGGCGAGAGCGGGTCCGGCAAGACCAGTCTTGGCCGGGCAATCGTGCGCCTCTACCAGCCGACCTCCGGGCAGGTCCTGTTCGATGGCACGGATATCACCAATCTGGATGAACGCGCGATGCGTGCTTATCGCAAGCACATGCAGATGATCTTCCAGGACCCGCAGTCATCACTCAACCCGCGCCGCAGGATCGGTGAGATCGTCGCCCAGCCGGTGCTGACACTGGGGGTGGAGCAGAATCGCTGTGCCGCCCTGAAACGTGCGGACCTTGCACTGGATCGGGCCGGACTGGGTCATGCTTTCGCCAGGCGCTACCCGCATGAGCTTTCCGGCGGGCAGCGTCAGCGCGTCGGCATCGCCCGGGCCATTGCGACGGAACCACGGCTGATCGTGGCCGACGAGATCGTCTCCGGACTGGATGTCTCGACGCAGGCGCAGATCCTGGCCCTGCTGAACGGTCTGAAACAGGACATGGGCCTGTCACTTGTTTTCATCAGCCACGATCTGTCGGTCGTGCGGGTGCTGGCGGATCGGGTGATGGTGATGCTGGGCGGGCGCGTGGTAGAAGAGGGCAATACTGCCGACGTGTTTCAGGGGCCAAGACATGCCTATACACGTCAGTTGATTGACGCGGTTCCATTGCCGGTGATCGAACCGGGCTGGCTGGACTCGCAACCGGAGACGGAGGGGACGCGAATGGTCGATATCAAGGGGCAGACAGTGCTGGTCACGGGCACCAGCCGGGGCATCGGCAAGGTCTTCGTGGAGGCGCTGCTCGCCGCCGGTGCCGCGAAGGTCTATGCCGCGACGCGCAATGTCGATGGCGCGCACGACGAAGACGACCGTGTCGTTGCGGTGAAGCTGGACGTGACCAGTGCTGCCGACATTGCTGCCGCAGCGGGGACCTGCGCCGACACGACCGTGCTGATCAACAATGCCGGTATCAACTTCAACACCAGACTGCTCGATACCGACCAGACGGACGCGGCAGCGGCGGAGATGACGACGAACTATCTCGGCACCCTGAACATGTGCAGGGCCTTCGCGCCGGTGATCGAGGGCAATGGCGGTGGTGCCATCGTCAACATGGCGTCGATCCTGGCGCGGGTGAACCTGCCGTTGATGGGTTCGCTCTGCGCCTCCAAGGCTGCCGTCTATTCGATGACACAGGGAATCCGTGCGGAGCTGGCTTCGCGCGGTGTGGCTGTCTTTGCCGTCCTGCCCGGCGCGGTGGATACCGACATGACGAAGGACTTCCCGCCGCCAAAGGCCGCGCCTGCCGATATCGTCGCGGAAGTGCTGGCAGGGATGAAGGCGGGGGAAGCCGACATCTACCCCGGCGACATGGCGAAGGGCGTGTCGGGTGGTCTGCCCGCCGACAGGCCCGCCGTGATCGCCGAGATGGCTGGCTACGTTTAGGTTTCAAATCAGGTTTCGCACTAGGGAGCGGTTTCCGATGGGTACTTACGTCGACATCAGCGCCACGGATGGCGCAGGCACCATGCGCGCCTATCTGGCAACACCGGAAAAGGGTTCCGGCCCCGGTCTGGTGCTGCTGCAGGAGATCTTCGGGGTCAACGCCTTCATGCAGGACATGGCCGACTACTTCGCCGAAGAAGGCTATGTCGTGATGGTGCCGGACCTGTTCTGGCGCATCGAACCCGGCGTCGAACTCGGCAGTTCGGAGGAAGAACGCGCGAAGGCATTCGATCTCTACGGCAAGCTGGATGTGGACAAGTCGATCGAGGATGTGGCCGCAACCATTGCAGCACTGCGCGAACATGAGGCGCAGGTCGGCAAGGTCGGTGCTGTCGGGTATTGCCTTGGTGGTCGGCTGGCATGGCTCGCAGCCGCCCGGACCGACATCGATGCCGCGGTTGGCTACTACGGCGTAAAGATCGAAGGGGATCTGGCGGAGAAGGGGCGGATCACCGCGCCGCTGATGCTGCATTTCGCCGAACTGGACGGCTATACCTCGCCGGAAGTGATCGAGCAGATCAGCAGCGCCACCGCTGACATGCCCAACGTCGAGATCCATACCTATCCCGGCGCGGATCACGGCTTTGCCCGTCCGACCGGCGCCAACTACGACAAGCCGTCCGCGATGATGGCCTATTCCCGCACGCTGACCCTGCTGCGTCGCGTGCTCGGGCCGGTCTATGACCTCAGCCAGCTCTGGGACATGCACTGCTTCTACGAATTCGCGGAGCGGGATGTGGATGCGACCATGGCCACGATGGTCGCGGCGCCCTACGTCAACCACATTCCGACCATGACCGGTGGCGTCGGGCACGATCACCTGAAGCGGTTCTACAAGTATCACTTCGTCGATTCGAACCCGGAGGACACGAAGCTGGTGCCCATCAGCCGCACCATCGGCACCGACCGGCTGGTGGACGAGATGCTGTTCTGCTTCACCCACACGCGGGAGATCGACTGGATGCTGCCCGGTGTCGAGCCGACCGGGAAATACGTCGAGATCCCGCTGATCGCCATCGTCCACTTCCGCGGCGACAAGCTCTACAACGAGCATATCTACTGGGATCAGGCGTCCGTCCTGGTGCAGATCGGCAAGCTTGATCCGGCGGGTCTGCCTGTCGCCGGACATGCCACGGCGCAGAAGCTGCTGGATCCTTCGCTGCCGTCGAACGAACTCATGGGCGACCTGTGGAAGAGCAGCGAGGGCAAGCCGATCTGACGGGAAGCGCGCACGGTGTAATGCGCCGACCTGGCGTTTCAGAAGTAGGCTCTGCTCTCGAATGCCGCGTAGATCAGTGCAACCGCGCCGCACCATGATGCACCGATCCGCCAGGCCAGCATTGCCGCAGGTCCGCCCACGTACTGGCGGGTTCTGATGACGGCACCGGCGCTGACAGCCATGACGATGAAGAAGCCGAGCAGCAGGCCGGGCAGGGTCGGCAAGGGGACATCGCCCCATGCGTGACCGGTCAGGGCACTCAGACATCCGACAAGGCCGCTGGTGGCTGCCAGCACGGCGACGACGCGTCCTGGCAGCTTCGGCAGCAGTGCGGCGAGGGCCGCGAAGATCGCACCGACGAGCACCGCAACCGGTTCGATGAACGGTCCGACGTGGGGTGCGACCGGGATTGCCACGATGATCCCCGCCAGAAAGGCCAGCAGGATCGGTGCTATTCTCGCGTGGCTGCCCAGGCCCACCAGCAGACCAAGCGGCAGGATGCACAGCAGGATGGTCGGCGCCGTCACGGGGAGTGTTGCCCCCTCCATGAACGAGGCCAGCGCGCTGCTGCGGGAAAACGCGTGCGCAAGGGCGTGCTCCGGCCTGATCAGGATCAGACCGGCGGCCAGAAGGCCGAAAGCAGTGTCGGTCCTGATCAAGCGACGCCGACGAGGAAAGCGCCGCCGACCGCGGCAATGACGATGCCGGCGGCCCGGACGATATAGGCACCCTTCGGAATTGCCGTGGCAAAGCCCAGCAGGATGCCCGCGAGATGCAGCACCCCGGTTCCGACAACGAAGCCCAGTGCATATGCAAACGGGTTGGCCGCATCAGGCAGTTCCGTGCCGTGGGCATGACCGTGGAAGATCGCGAACACACCGACGAGCACGGCCGCGATCCACAGTGGCGCTCGCACGGCGAACGCGACCAGCAGCCCCAGGACCACACCGGACATGGCGATCCCCGCTTCCACGGCGGGAACCGGAATACCGGCGACCCCGATCGCGCCACCCAGTGCCATCACGAGCGGGAATACCACCGGCAGGATCCAGATCGCGGGCTTGCCAAGGAACGCGCCCCACAGTCCCACGGCCACCATGGCCACGACATGATCCCAGCCGAGTATCGGATGGGTAAAGCCGCTGATCAGTCCGCCTGACAGGCCTTCACCTGTATGCGCCGACGCCTCGCCTGCCGCCAGCATTGCAACACCGGTCATGACGACCATAGCTGTTCGAAATTGGCCCATGCCGGATCACTCCCCTCTCATTCCGTCCGATCTGCAACGCCTCGGACGTTGGTCCTGGTTAGACCGGCGCGACAGCATCCCAACCGTCGCGCCTGCCAATTGCTCGTAGCAAGACAGTGCCTGGATCAGGCCTTTACGGTCGGGATCGTGAAGTCGGGACCGATCTTGTTGCCACCGGGCCAGCGGCTCGTGACCGTCTTGATCTTGGTGTAGAACTTCACGCCTTCAGGGCCGTGCTGGTTGGTGTCGCCGAACGCGGAGTTCTTCCAGCCGCCGAAGGTGTGGAACGACAGCGGCACCGGGATCGGAACATTGACGCCGACCATGCCGACCTGAACCCGGCGGGCGAAGTCACGGGCGGCATCGCCGTTGTGGGTGAAGATCGACACGCCGTTGCCGAATTCATGGTCGGAGGGCAGGGCCAGCGCCTCATCGAAATCATTGGCACGGACGACCGACAGCACGGGGCCGAAGATCTCTTCCTTGTAGATGCGCATGTCCGGCTTCACGTTGTCGAACAGGCAACCGCCCATGAAGTAGCCATTCTCGTAGCCCTGCATGCGGAAGTCACGGCCATCGACCACCAGGTCGGCACCTTCCTCGATGCCCAGATCGACGTAGGACAGCACCTTCTCGCGATGTTCCGCGGTCACCAGTGGGCCGAAATGGGCGTCCGGGTCGGTCGACGGACCGACCTTCAGCGTCTCGACCTTCGGGCGCAGGCTGGCCATCAGGGCCTCTGCCGCTTCCTGACCGACCGGTACGGCGACGGAGATAGCCATGCAGCGTTCACCGGCTGAGCCATAGGCGGAGCCGATCAGCGCGTCGGAGGCCTGATCCATGTCCGCGTCGGGCATGACGATCATGTGGTTCTTCGCACCACCCATCGCCTGACAGCGCTTCCCGGCCTCGGCAGCCTTCTTGTAGACATAATGGGCAATCGGGGTGGAGCCGACGAAGCTGACGGCCTGAATGCGCTTGTCCTCCAGGATCGAATCCACCGCTTCCTTGTCGCCATTGACAACATTCAGCACACCCGGAGGGGCACCGGCCTCCAGCATCAGCTCGGCCAGACGCATCGGGACGCTCGGGTCCTTTTCCGACGGCTTCAGGATGAAGGTATTGCCGCAGGCGATGGCGACCGCGAACATCCACATCGGCACCATGGCCGGGAAGTTGAACGGCGTGATTCCGGAGACGACACCCAGCGGCTGGCGCATGGAATAGAGGTCGATGCCGGTGGCGACGCTGTCGGAATATTCGCCCTTCAGCAGGTGCGGGATGCCGCAGGCGAACTCGACGACTTCCAGCCCGCGCTGGACCGAGCCCTTGGCGTCTGGGACCGTCTTGCCATGCTCGGAGGCCAGCAACTCGCCCAGCTCCTGCATGTTCTGCTCGATCAGTTCCTTGTACTTGAACATGACACGGGCACGGTGGATCGGCGACTTGGTGGCCCAGCCCGGAAAGGCCTCCTGCGCATTGCTGATGGCCGCATCCATCTCGGCACGGCTCGCCAGCGCCACTTCCTTCGACTGCTCACCCAGCGTCGGGTTGAAGACCGGATGGAACCGGCCCGAAGTTCCGGCTACATGCTTGCCGCCAATGAAATGTCCAACCCTGTCCATCTGATCCTCCCCGGATGCGCGATACGTTCTCGAATACGACGGGCAATCTATGCCGACGCAACTGCCGCGGGCAAGGTCGCTGAATGCGGTCAGTCGCCGCTGCTCAGGCATGGCGAGGCAGGGGCGATGGTATCTGCAGACCGGTCGAGCGCGGCGCTGATCGCTTGCCTGAACCGGTCATGCAAAAGTCGGGTTCCAGCATCCGACAGGTGATGCGCATCCTGATAGAGCAACGCGCCATCTTCGTTCAGCGTGCGGATGACCCGCGCCTCCCCTTCGAACAGCGGTGCCACATCGATCACGGCAACGCCTGCGCCGACCGCTGCACGAACCGCCCGATTGCCTGTGTCACGCAGTTGATGGATGCTCTCGGGTTCAAGAAAGGGGCCCTGATTGTCCCTGTTCATGACCTCCCTTGGCAAGGCAAAGGGCAGGTACGGGGGCTGGGTCAGCAGTATGACCTGCCCAGTCCTCGGCACCAGGAACCGCAGACTCTCGCAAAGCGCCGGACTGCCGGGCGCCAGCATGAACGACCACTTGTGGGTCATGATCACGACATCGGGGGGGTAATCCTCGACCGCGCGCTGGATGTCGGGCCAGAGTGAAGCCTGCGCGCCCGGCAGATGGTTGCGCGACGGGCTGGCCAGTACCCGCAGGTTCACGCCCAGTTCCGAGGTGACCCGGGCCAGTGCGCGCGCATACATGGCCGCATGGCTGTCGCCGATCAGGGTGACTGTCTGGTCCCCGCCATGGTCAATGAACAAACCACCTGTGGCGATGCGGTCGGCGTTGGCCGCCGGATACCAGGATTGCCGCATCAGGTATCCGCCAAGTGCGGCCAGCAGCACAATCGCCAGGGTCGCGCCGAAGACAGGCAGGTTGCCGCGCCAGCCATTGACCAGCCGTCGCATCGGGCGTTCCACCAGATAGTGCAGCGCGACGCAGGCCACGATCAGAATTCCGATCTTCACCAATGCGATGTGTGTCGGGTCCGCCAGGAACATCGCATATCCGACTAGAGAGAATATCGGCCAGTGGCAGAGATAGATCGAATAGGAAAGCTTGCCGATCCAGACACAGGGCGACCAGGAAAGTACCCGATTTATCGGGTTCTCCGCGACATGGGCCTGGGAGATTAGCAGCATCGTCGCGATGACCGGCAGGATGGCCTGGGTGCCGGGAAATTCCGGTCCTTCATGGATGATCATGAAGGACAGGGCTATCGCTGCGACACCGGCCAGGCTGATCAGTGTCGAGAGCGGACGAGATGCCTGCCAGCGTTCGAACGCGATGACGCCCAGCAGTGAACCGCCCAGCAGTTCCCAGGCGCGCGTCGGCAGAAGGTAGAACGCAGCTTCATTGCTCACCGGCGTCAGAAGGATGCAGCCGACAAGGCTGGCAAGCAGCAGCGCCAGCGTTCCCAGCAGCATGCCCTTCGCCAGTCGGGAGAACCCGAACAGCAGCAGCGGAAAGACGAGATAGTACTGTTCCTCCACCGCCAGCGACCAGTAGTGCAGCAGGGGCTGTGCAAGAGCGGAAAGGGTGAAATAGTCACCCTGCATCAGCAACTTCACATTGATGACAGAGAACGCGGCGGCAACGATGTTGGCACCAAGCGAGGCGATGTCCCGGTCGGTGTAGATGAACAGTGCCCCGACTGCAGTTGCCAGCAGCACGACCATGAACGCCGGCATGATGCGGGCGATACGGCGCTTGTAGAAGCGACCAAGGGAAAAATCGCCGGTGACGATCTCCACCGCCAGGATGCGCGTGATCAGAAAGCCGGAGATGACAAAGAAGATGTCCACCCCGACGAAGCCGCCGGGCAGCCAGTCACGCTGAAAGTGAAAGATCACGACCGACAGCACGGCGATGGTGCGGAGTCCGTCGATTGCCGGGCGATAGTGCAGCGATTGTCGCGGAAGGATCGCAGAGGCTGTCATCGTCGTGTGCTGGCCGATCCGTGATTGTCGCGCATGTTGCTGCCCCGATTTCTATCGTCGCCGGTCTGCCGGGTCCACAATCTCGTCAGGCTCAGGTCTTGACCGGTGTCGCCCCACCGCCGTCGAGGATTTCCTTCAGCGGGATATCGAATGTCTGTCGTTCGCTGGCGATGGACGAACTCACCACATCCTCCAACCCCGCGACAACGCTGCCGGCGACCAGTGGCTGGCTGGTCTGGACCTTGAGTGCAAGCATGAGGTCGTAAAGCGTCAGACCGTCCAGTTCGCGCGCCAGCACCCATCGCCCTCGTCGGGTTTCGGCGACATATCCGGTCTTTTCCAGACGCGCCAGCATCGATTCCATCAGGTTCGGTGTGGCCCGTATGCGGCGGATGAATGCCTGGGTGCGCACACTTTCTCCCGACGGATGCGCCTTGCGCAGCAGACGCAGGATCTCCACCGCCATGGCCAGCCGTCCGACACGGGGCGCGCGGTCGAGATCGACGCTGCCACGGCCCTGCCATTCCGGCATCGCCGCGGTGATGGAGGCTCCGGCCAGGGTCACGATCCAGACCAGCCATATCCACAGCAGCAGGATCGGCAGCACCGAAATCGCACCATAGATCGCCTGATAGGTCGGAAACGCCGTGATGTAGAGGCCGAAACCCGCCTTCAGCGATTCAAACAGCACGGCCGAGAAGATTGCCCCGACTGCCGCATCGCGCAGCAGGACCTGGCGATTGGGCAGGACGACGAACAGGGTCAGGTAGCCACCGAAGGCCAGGACAAGCGGTACCAGCCGGGCAAGCCGGTTGACGACGAAGCTGATTTCCTGTGCGCCCGTGCTGTCCGCCATCGCGAACAGCGCGCTGGTCAGCGTCAGGCTGAGCAGGAACAGGATCGGGCCGACGGTCAGCAGTGCCCAGAACGACAGCAGGCGCGTGACGATGCCCCGGCGCCGGACCACCCTGAATATCCGGTTGAACGTACCTTCGATCGTCACCAGCAACATGACTGCGGTAGCGATCAGGCCGACGATGGCGACAGCGGAAAGCTTGCCGACGTTCTGGCGGAAGGTTCCCAGATATTCGCGCACCACATCGTTGGCATGGGGCACGAAATTCTCGAAGACGAACGACTCCAGCTTCGCTTCCATGCTGTCGAACGCCGGGAAAGCTGCCAGAATGGCAAAGCAGATCGCCATCAGCGGCACCATGGTCTGACCGCCGGCGATGATCTTTGCGTCTTCACCGGCGTCGGCCAGTGCCTGACAGGCTTCCTCGATCGAGGTGGCACGCAGGTAATCGAACGGGGCGGCTTTCATCTGAATCCGTTGGTTCGGCCCGATAAGGACGGGCATCAGAAAGAGGCTGAAACT
>CAXBNO010000091.1:0-9329 GCA_963976775.1 uncultured Kordiimonadales bacterium | reverse complement strand
GTGAGGCTGTGTTCCACCAGCTGCTTGGTGTCGGTTATGCCTAGGCGATCGTAATTGAAGAGAAGCTCGAATTGGCTCCTGAGATTGCTCGCTGTTTCGCGCGTCAGGGGAAGGTAGAGAGCTGCGTGTTCACCGGGCAGGATTTGAGTGGCCAGACTATGGAATGGTGCGATCGCCGGAAAGATCGCCCACATCAGGCCGATGACACCCAGCAGCACGCTGGCCTCCAGAAAGCCCCGCAGCCAGCTCAGGGCGAAGTCGGGAAGCCAGGAGACATCGAAGTTGAGGAAATAGTCGACGACCAGCCAGGCCAGCCCGAACGCAATGCCATAGGCAACGAGCGCCAGCAGCAGCGTGCGCCAGAAGATTCGCCGCAGCGCCCGGTCGGCCAGGATCTGGGTCAGCCCTCTCAGGGCGCCGGAAATGATGGTTCCAAGCATCAGTGCCTCACTATCGGATCAATCGGCAGACGGTCGCGCAGCCCCGCGGCATCCTCGAAGTGGCGCGCCATGCCGAGCAGGTTTGCCTCATCCCTGGGTCCTGCCACAAGCTGAAGGCCAAGCGGCAGTCCATCCGGCGTGAAGCCGCAGGGGACCGAGATGGCCGGACAGGTGGTCAGGCTGATGGCAAATGTCATTAGCAGCCAACTGACATAGCTGTCGAACTTCTGTCCATCCAGTTCCTCCAGATACCGCACCCCGACAGGGAAAGGCGGTGTATTCACGGTCGGCAGGACGATCAGGTCCACAGTGTCGAACTGCCGCACGAAACGCTGGTAGAGCGCGCCCCGCGCCCGCTCCGCCAGCCCGATCTCGTCGGCGGTGAGTGCCATGCCCTTCCCGATGTTCCACACCACTTCCGGCTTCAGCTTCTCGCGGTGCAGCGCAAGGGTCTCACCGTGATCCCCCGCGAACTGCGCCGCCCGCAACGTCTGGAACATGGGCTCTGCATCCGTGAATACCATGTCGAGCGGCACGATCTCCGTGCCCATGTCCGTGAAGAGCTTCAGCGCCGCCTCGGTTCCTGCACGAACCGCCGGGTGAACGGGGGATGCTCCCAGATCCATGGAGAACGCGATGCGACGCGGGGGCCGGACACTGCCAAGGGCGGACTGGAAACTGCGCGACGGACGCGGCAGGGAAATCGGGTCGCGATCATGGATACCCCCCAGGGCATCGAGGAACAGGGCAATGTCGCCAACGTTCCGCGCGATCGGCCCGTCGACCCAGTTGGGATTGAACGGCAGCGGCACCGGACCGCGCGGCACCCGCCCCGGACTGGGGCGCAGCCCGACACAGCCGCAGAAACTGGCCGGAATCCGCAGTGAACCGCCCAGATCGCCGCCATGGGCCAGCCAGGCCTCCCCCGTCGTGACCGCCGACCCGCCCGATGAGCCGCCGGGCGTGAGAGCGGTATTCCACGGGTTGCGCGTAATGCCGAAGACATCGTTGAAGGTCTGGGCTCCTGCCCCGAACTCGGGCGTGTTCGACTTGGCGATGACCGACGCGGCCCGGCCCTCCAGCCGGGTGACCAGCATGTCACTGGCCTGCGGCACATGGTCGGCGAAGACAGAAGACCCGAATGTGGTGCGCACCCCCGCAACTTCCGTCAGGTCCTTGATGACGACGGGCAGCCCGAACAGGTGACCCGGATCGTCGCCCGCAGGACGCGGCAGGTTCAGCGCCCGTTCGCGCGCGCGCTCAAGACAGAGGGTCGGCAGCGCATTGACGGACGGCTCGACGACCGCGATGCGCGCCGCCGCAGCGTCGATCAGTTCGAGAGGCGTGACATCGCCGTTCCGCAGGCGACTCACCGCCTCCACAGCAGTCCAGCGATGGTATTCGGTCATGACCCGATCAGTTTGCGTCAGCCCCTGAACCGTGTAAACCGGCCCTGAAGCTGGCTGAAGAATGACGAGCGGAGAACACCGGGATGACCGAACCGACCCTGGACGTGGTGGCACTGGGCAATGCCATCGTCGATGTCCTGAGCAACGCGGACGACGCCTTTCTGGCCGAACGGGACCTCGCCAAGGGTGGCATGCAGCTGATCGACCAGGATCAGGCGACCACCCTCTACAGGGCGATGGGGCCGGGGGTGGAACATTCAGGCGGGTCCGCCGCCAATACCGCCGTTGGCGTCGCGGCGCTCGGCGGTCGTTCCGCCTTCATCGGCCGGGTGCAGGACGATCAGCTGGGAGAGGTCTTTGCCCATGACATCCGCGCCGCCGGCGTCACCTATTCGCCCCCGGCGGCGAAGCCCGGTCCCGCCACGGCCCGCTGCCTGATCCTTGTGACACCCGATGCGCAGCGCACCATGAACACGTTCCTGGGCGCGAGCGCGGAGATCGGCCCCGAGGATGTGGATGCCGACCTGGTGGCAAGCGGACGCATCACCTACCTGGAAGGCTACCTCTGGGACCAGCCGCTGGCCAAGCAGGCCATGCGCCGTGCCGCCGACGTCGCCCGGGACGCGGGCCGTCAGGTGGCCATGAGCCTGTCGGACGCCTTCTGTGTCGATCGGCACCGCGACGAATTCCGCGACCTGGTGGAAGGCCCGCTGGACATCGTCTTCGCCAATGAGGCGGAGATCATGTCGCTCTATCAGACCGACAGCTTCGAAACCGCGCTTGACGCGGTTCGCGGCAAGGTCCAACTGGCCGTGCTGACCCGCAGCGAGAAGGGCTGCGTCATCGTTGCCCCGGACGGAGTGCATGAAGTGCCAGCCACCCCGCCAACCGCACTGGTGGACACGACCGGTGCAGGCGATCTGTTCGCGGCCGGATTTCTGCAGGGCATCACCTCCGGTCGTTGCCTTGTCGATGCCGGACGGATCGGCGCCGTGGCGGCTGCGGAGATCATCAGCCACTATGGTGCCCGGCCGGAGGCTGATCTGAAGCAGCTGGTGACCGGAATCTGACAGAAGATCTGACGGGACGGTAGAAACGGGCATGCAGACCATCAGCAGGATCAGACTGATCTCCGGGCTGGTCCTGTTCGCGTTCGTCGCCACGCATCTGCTGAACCACGCGCTGGGCATCATCTCCCTGCCCGCAATGGAGATTGGGCGGGAGGTCTTCCTGTTCCTCTGGCGCTCGACCATCGGCACGATCATCGTCGTCGGCGCGACGGCGGCGCACATGCTGCTTGCCGTTGTCGCGGTCTATCGGCGACGCATCTGGGAAGGCATCTCCATCGGTGAGATCGTGCAGATACTCACCGGTTTCGCGCTGCCCCCCCTGCTGACCCTGCATCTGCTGGCCAACCGTGGCCTGCATGAGGTCTACGGGCTGGACGATACCTACGCCTGGGTCCTGATGGCCCTCTGGCATCTCGATCCGATCCAGGGCCTGCAGCAGGCCTTCGTCGCGATCCTGGCATGGACCCATGGCTGCACCGGCATTCATCTCTGGCTACGGCTGAAGAAGTGGTACCAGCCCTGTATCCCCAGTCTCTATACCGCCGCGCTGCTGACCGTGATCCTGTCGCTGGTCGGCTTCGTCAATGGCGGGCAGGAGGTCGTCGCACTCTGGAACGACCCGGTCTGGCGCAGCGCCTATCTGCTGAATACCCAGTTGCCCCCGGACGCATCGGCCTGGGTCTACGAGACCCGCGACATTGCCTGGAACGGGATGGTCGGAGCGGTCGCCCTGATCGGTGTCGTGCGGGGTGTGCACCTGCTGGTGGAACGCCAGCGCAAGCGCATCACCATCACCTATCCGGAGGGTGAGAAGGCAACCGTGCTGCCCGGCGTCACGGTGCTGGAGACCAGTCGGCGTGCCGGTGTCTCCCACGCGAGCATCTGTGGCGGGCGCGGGCGCTGTTCCACCTGCCGGGTCAAGGTGCTGGAGGGACTGGAGAACTGCCCCGAGCCGGAGGAGGTCGAAGCCCGTGTGCTGCGGCGCCTGTCCGCCGCTCCCGGTGTCCGCCTGGCCTGCCAACTGCGCCCGACCGGCGACGTCCGGGTCTATCCACTGCTGCCCGCCCCGGCCCCGTCGCATGCACCCTACACCAGCGGCGGTGGCGCGGCGCGCGGCGCGGAGGAGTGCATCGCCATCCTGTTCGCCGACATTCGCGGCTTCACCGAGTTCTCCCGACAGAAGCTGCCCTATGACGTCGTGTTCCTGATCAACCAGTACTTCCGCTACATGGGGGAGGCCGTGGAGAAGAACGGCGGCATCCTCGACAAGTTCATCGGCGACGGCGTCATGGCCCTGTTCGGCGTCGGCAGCACGCCGGAGGAGGGTGCGAGGCAGGCGCTGTCCGCCGCGCGCGCCATGTCCGTGGCGCTGAACGAGATGAACGAGACCCTGCGCGCCGAACTGGGCCAGCCCCTGCGGATCGGTATCGGCATCGAGATCGGGGATGTCGTCGTCGGTGAGATGGGATACCGCAATGTCATGTCGGTCACCGCGATCGGTGCGCCGGTGAATGTGGCAAGCCGCCTGGAAGACGCGAACAAGGAGCATGGCAGCCAGCTCATATTCTCGGAGGCTGTGGCGGAGGCGGCCGGGCTGGACATGAGCATCGCCCCCTCCCGTCCGGTCAGCATCCGGGGCGACGTACGCACGGTACAGGCCCATGTGCTGAACGATGCCCGCGCCCTGCCGCCGATTCCCGGCCAGAACAGCAGCGATGGAAAGAAGAAATGACAGCAGACGCCACGCCGGATCGCGCCAGCCTGCGCGACCTCGCGACCTACCCCCATCGCGTGACCAGCACGGTCCGCTTCAGCGATACCGACAAGCTGGGGCATGTGAACAATACCGTGCTGCCGCAGTTCGTCGAAGTCGGACGGGTGTCGCTGATCGAGACGCTGGAGCCGGGATCGGACGCCATCCAGTACTGGGTCGTTGCCCGGCTGGAGGTCGATTACCTGCATGAACTGCACTTTCCGTCCACTGTCGTGACCGGCACCAGAACGGTTGCGGTCGGCAATACGTCTTGGACCGTCGTCAGCGGACTGTTTGTGGGCGAGACATGCGTCGCAACCGCGCGTACAGTGCTGGTCCACGCGAAGGACGGAAGGAGCATGCCGCCGCCGCCGGAATTCCGTGCTGCATTGCATCGCGATCACGCGGCAGCGGTTGACATGGCGGGGGGCGGGGGCTAATAAGCGCCGCTCGCGTCCCGGGGAAGTTCCACGGGCGGCCCTGACGCGTCCAGATTATCGTTTGCCGGACCAGTATCCTTCCATGGACAGGCTGATCCGGTGTCACGCTTGAGAAGACCGGATACAAAGTCATGCACGCAGTCATCAAGACCGGCGGAAAACAGTATCGCGTTGCCGAGGGCGATGTGCTGGAGCTCGAGAAGCTCGAAGGCGCACCGGGCGACGCCATATCCTTCGATGAAGTCCTTGCCGTTGGCGATGGCGCAGACATGAAGATCGGTGCGCCGGTCGTCGATGGCGCGTCCGTCAAGGCGGAAGTCGTGGATCAGACCCGCGGCGACAAGATCATCATCTTCAAGAAGAAGCGTCGGCACAACTATCGCCGCCGCAACGGCCACCGCCAGTATCTGACGGTTGTCCGTGTGACGGGCATCGAAGCGGGCTGAGGCCCCCGGGCTGTCAGCAGTCCGGCATGAAACAGCGCAGCAGCGGAGACTTCCGGTATGGCACATAAAAAGGCAGGCGGCTCATCCCGCAACGGTCGCGACTCAGCCGGTCGTCGGCTTGGTGTGAAGAAGTATGGCGGGGAACACGTAATCCCCGGCAACATCCTGCTGCGCCAGCGCGGCACCAAGTGGTACCCCGGCGAGAATGTCGGCATGGGCAAGGACCACACCCTGTTTGCCAAGGCGGAGGGCGAAGTGCTCTTCATCGCTGGCGGACGGCGGAACACGATCAACGTCGTGGTCCCGACGGCGGAAGCTGCAGAGTAAGGCCCGCCCCAGAATGGACAGGCGGGTGACACAGGCGCCCGCCGGACCGTTCCCAGTCAGGCGGAGCGGCACATGAAATTCCAGGATCAGGCGCGGGTCTTCATCAAGTCCGGCAACGGCGGCCACGGCTGCCTGTCGTTCCGGCGCGAGAAGTTCATCGAATTTGGCGGACCGAACGGCGGCGACGGCGGTCGCGGTGGCGATGTCATCGTGGTTGCGGTCGAAGGCCTCAACACGCTCATCGACTTCCGCTTCCAGCAGCATTTCAAGGCCCAGAACGGACGCCCCGGCGAGGGCAGCAACCGCACCGGCGCGGATGGCGAGGATTCCGTCCTGAAGGTTCCTGTCGGCACCCAGGTGTTCGACGAGGAAGGTGACGTACTGCTTGCCGACCTGACCGAGGTCGGTCAGCGCATCGTGCTGCTGCATGGCGGTGACGGCGGCTTCGGCAACGCGCACTACAAGTCCTCCACCAACCGCGCGCCGCGCCGTGCCGACACCGGACGTCCCGGTGCCGAGTCGGCTGTTGTCCTGCGCCTGAAGCTGATCGCCGACGCCGGACTGGTCGGTCTGCCCAACGCCGGCAAGTCGACGTTCCTCGCCGCCGTCAGCAAGGCTAAGCCGAAGATCGCCGACTATCCCTTCACCACCCTGCACCCCAATCTGGGCGTCGTGATCTCCGACGACACCAGCTTCGTCATTGCCGATATCCCCGGCCTGATCGAGGGCGCGCATGAAGGCATCGGCCTCGGCACCCGCTTCCTGGGTCACGTGGAACGCTGTCGGGTGCTGCTGCACCTGGTCGACGGCACGCAGGAAGATGTGGCGGAGGCCTATCACACCGTCCGCACGGAACTCGAGGCCTATGGCGGCGGCCTAATCGACAAGACCGAGATCGTTGCCCTGAACAAGTGCGATTCCCTGAACGGGGAACTGATCGCGGAGCGGCGCGCGGCACTGGCCGAGGCCGCAGGTCGCGATCCCCTGCTGCTCTCCGGCGTTGCCGGACTGGGAATCGAGGACGCATTGCGTGGCCTGCGCCGGGCAATCGACCGTGACAAGGCGGCGGAGGCTCCGCAACCGTCGGAGGTTCAGCCGTGGCAGCCCTGACGGAAGACAATCGTCTGCTCGGCGCCCGCCGCCTGGTGATCAAGATCGGCTCCTCCCTGCTCGTCAATCCGGCCACCGGTCGGGTGCGCGATGACTGGCTGCGCGCGCTTGCAGCCGACATCGCGGCGGCACGGCAACGCGGCCAGGACGTGGCCATCGTCTCTTCCGGCTCCATCGCGCTGGGCCGCCATCAGGTGGGGCTGCGCCGCGCCCGCCCGAAGCTGGAGGAAAGCCAGGCCGCAGCCGCCATCGGCCAGATCCAGCTTGCCCGGGCCTGGCAGGAGGTTCTGGAGGCGCATGGGCTGACCTGCGGCCAGATCCTCGTCACCTTCGGCGCGACGGAGAACCGGAGGCAGTACCTGAATGCCCGCTCCACGCTCGAAACCCTGTTCCACATGGGCGCGGTGCCGGTGATCAACGAGAACGACACGGTGGCGACGCGGGAAATCCGCTATGGCGACAATGACCGGCTGGCCGCGCGTGTGGCGCAGATGATCTCGGCGGACTGCCTGGTGCTGTTCTCCGATGTCGCCGGACTGTTCACCGCCGATCCGACCGTGGACCCTGACGCGACCCTGATTCCGGAGGTCAGGCACCTCAACGAAGACATCATGGCACTGGCAGGCGAGAGCCGCAGTGGTCTGGGGGTCGGTGGCATGTCCACCAAGCTGCAGGCGGCCGAGATTGCCATGGCCGCCGGATGCAACATGGCGATCTGCGATGGCCGCATCCAGCATCCGTTGCAGCATCTGGCCGACGGAGGCGCCTGCACCTGGTTCACCGCCGCCGCGACACCGCGCACGGCACGCAAGCAGTGGATCGCCAGCGCCCTGAAACCGGCCGGATCGCTGGTAGTGGATGATGGTGCCGCCCGTGCGCTGAAGGCCGGGCGCAGCCTGCTGCCCGCTGGCGTGCGGGACGTGGAAGGCGAGTTCGACCGGGGCGATGCGGTCTGGGTCCGCAACCCGGCGGGCCTGACCCTGGCGCGCGGGCTGTCTGCCTATTCCGCCGAGAACGCGCGCCGCATCGCCGGGCACAACAGCCGTGATATCGAGAAACTGCTCGGTTACCGTGGTCGTGATGAGATGATCCATCGCGATGATCTTGTGCTGGAGACGCAGCACGCGCCCGTGAAGGAGGACGCAGCAACATGAGTGTCGTTGAAGCCGAATTTGGGGACGCCCGGAACCTGCCGGCACTGATCGAGCGGATGGGTCTGGCCGCGCGCGCCGCGGCGCAGACACTGGCAACAGCCACCACCGACCGGAAGAACAGCGCCCTGCGCGCCGCCGCCGCCGCGATCCGCGCCGATGCCGCCGCCATTCTGGATGCCAATGCCCTGGACGTGGCCACGGCGGAGGCCGCCAGTCTGGCCGCGCCCCAGATCGACCGTGCCCGGCTGGACGGAGACAGGCTGGAAGCCGTGGCGAAGGGCCTGGAAGACATCGCCGCGCTGGAGGATCCGGTCGGCAGCACCATCGCCGAATGGACACGCCCCAACGGCCTGCGTATCCAGCGGGTACGCACCCCCCTGGGTGTCGTTGGCGTGATCTACGAAAGCCGACCGAATGTCACCTGTGACGCGGGCGGCCTTTGCCTGAAGGCCGGCAACGCCGTGATCCTGCGCGGCGGGCGGGAAGCGATCAGCACCAACCGTGCCCTGCACGCGGCCATGGTTCAGGGCCTGAAATCCGCTGGCCTTCCGGAGGCCGCGATCCAGCTCGTCCCGACCACCGACCGGGAAGCCGTCGGCCTGATGCTGCGCAGCGCCGGACTGATCGACGTCATCGTTCCCCGTGGCGGCAAGTCGCTGATCGCGCGGGTGCAGGAAGAGGCCCGGATGCCGGTCTTCGCGCATCTGGAAGGCCGCTGCACCGTCTATGTCCACGCCGCCGCGGACGCCGCCATGGCACGGGAGATCGCGGTCAACGCCAAGATGCGCCGTACTTCCATCTGTGGTGCGGCGGAGACCCTGCTGGTCGATCGTGCCGTTGCCCCCACCCTGATGAAGCCGATCCTGGAAGACCTGTTCGCCGCCGGGTGCGCCGTGAAGGGGGATGCGGAGACGCAGGCGCTGGACCCCCGGGTGCAGGGCGCGGCGGATGCCGACTGGGATACCGAGTGGCTTGGCCCCACCATTTCAGCGCGCATCGTGGACGGGCTGGATCAGGCCATCGCGCATATCCGTGATCACGGTTCCGAGCATACCGACAGCATCATCACCGACGACGATGCAGCAGCGGCCAGGTTCTTGGCGGAAGTCAATTCGGCCATCGTCATGCACAATGCCTCGACCCAGTTCGCCGATGGCGGCGAGTTCGGCATGGGCGCGGA
>CAXBNO010000090.1:0-9336 GCA_963976775.1 uncultured Kordiimonadales bacterium | reverse complement strand
GGTGCGGCTGGGGGCAGGCATCCTGGCCGGCCACCTGATGGAATGCGGCGCCCAGATCACCGGCGGCTACTTCGCCGACCCGGGCCACAAGGACGTCCCGGACCTCGCGTTCGTCGGCTACCCGATCGCGGAGGTCTCGGCTGATGGCGGCGTCACCATCACCAAGCTGCCGCAGGCCGGCGGCATGGTCACCATGGCCACGGTGAAGGAGCAGTTGCTGTACGAGGTGCATGACCCCGCCAGCTATCTCACCCCCGATGTGACCGCCGATTTCAGCGCGGTGCGGATCGATGATCAGGGCGGCGACCGGGTCAGCCTGTCCGGGGCCTCCGGCACAGCGCGCCCCGGGACGCTGAAGGTCACGGTCGCGTTCGACGGCGGGCTGCTGGCCGAGGGCGAAGTCTCATATGCCGGGCGTGGAGCTGTCGACCGGGCGCGGCTTGCGGCAGAGATCACGGAGACCCGGCTGCGCAGGGTTCATGGTGTCACCGAAGAGCTGCGCTGCGACCTGATCGGTCTCAGGTCACTCCACGCTCACGCCGATTATGGCACGGCGGGTGCCGACACGGATGTGCGGCTGCGCGTGGCGGGCCGCTTCCGCGACCGTGAACGGGCAGAGGCGGTCCTGTGGGAGGTGGAGTCACTGCTCTGCGCTGGCCCGGCAGGAGGCGGCGGATTTAGGGGGCGCGTCACGCCTTCGATCGTCACCCACGATGCCTTTCTGCCCAGAGCTGACGTGCCGACACGGGTGGAGGTGCTGCGGACATGAGCCGGACAGTCCATCTGCGCGAGATCGCCCACGCCCGCGCCGGCGACAAGGGCGACACATCCAACATCTCGCTCTGGGTCAATGACCCGGCGGACTTCGAGACCGTGCGGCGGCAGATCACCGCCGAGGCCGTGAAACGGCACTTCGGTTCACAGGTCCATGGCACCGTCTCGCGCCAGGAAGTATCTCATCTGCACGGCCTGAACTTCGTCCTGACCAGCGCCCTCGATGGCGGCGTCAACGGTTCCCTGAACCTGGACGGCCACGGCAAGAGCTGGTCGTTCATCCTGCTGGACATGCCGGTGAAGCTGGACTGACGGCGCGCGCGCCCTGTCATCGAGAAGCAAGCACCGACGATGCATCCGTACTTGATACGGGTGCCCAGCCCTTCAGCAGCAGTGCGGCACCATGGTTCCCCGGATCAGGTCCGGGGAAGACGTGTGTTTCGATGTCTGGAGTCCGGGCCAGGTGCCGCCATCCACAAACCTGCTCGGTCATCGCACAGCAAACACGGACGGCGCACCCGTACTTGATACGGGTGCCCAGTTCTTCAGCACAGGCGGTATACGATGGACCCCCGGCTCAGTCCTCCACGTCATCCACGTCCGCCTGGCCGGAAATACGTCGGCGCACGTGGCTCCAGCTCACGCCGATGCCCAGGATCGTGGCGGCGACCGTCAGGATCAGCCAGGTCACCAGGTCCCGGTTCCCCGTGTCCAGCAGCCGCAGGTCGGCCAGCACCCAGAACAGCGCCCCGAACAGCGCCGCCACCAGCAGGATGCCGAACGCGCCGATGGAGCGCCAGGTGGCACGCAGGAAGATGACATAGGCGATGAACAGCACCACCCCGGCCAGTGCCTTGTAGGGCAGGTCGGCTGACAGATCGCGCAGCACCCAGGAGATAAAGGACCAGGGAGTGGGATTGTAGGTCGCGAAGACCAGAACCAGCGCGATCACCCAGCGCCTGACGAAATCTCCGAAATCGAAATGCATGGTCGCGCTCACGCCTTCTCGATGTTGACGGCCGTATCGTGGAACAGGCCGCCGCCGACCGGCGCACCGGGATCGGCACTGGTCAGGACATTGATGCCGATACCATCGACGAAGGCATCGTTGGGCCAGACGGACTCGACGATGACGATACCCTGCTGAACCCCCTCGAATGGTTCCACATGCACCCGCGTGGCACCGTTGGCGTTGCTCAGGCGTACCAGATCATCTGCCACCACACCCAGCTTCTCCGCATCCTTCGGGTTGAGCTTCACGGTCGGACGGACCTCGCGCTTCTTCGAGCCCGGGGTTTCGGTGAAGGAGGAATTGAGGAAGCTGCGCGCCGGGCTGGTGCCCATGCGGAACGGATAGGCATCCGTCGCCTTGTCTTCCCGCCCCCAGTAGTCCGGGAAGGTCGGCATGCTGTCCGGCGCGCCGCTCGGGCCGAAACCATGCGGCGCGTTAGCGGACCAGTTGGCCGAGAAGTGGAACTTGCCATCCGCATGGCCAAAGCCGTCGAGGTAATGGGCCTCCCGGAACTCCGGCTGCACATCGATCCAGCGGCTGTCCTTCAGGGTCTCGTAGTCGGGCCAGCCGGAGGCCTGCAGCGTCCAGTCGATGATCTCCTCCACCGACATGTCGAAGCCCCGGTGCTCGGCCCCCAGCCGCCTGGCCAGATCACAGATCAGGTCATGGTTGGAGCGACATTCCCCCGGCACTTCGATGGCCTTCGGCCCCAGCAGGATGTGCTGGTGTCCGCCGCCCTGATAGAGGTCGGTGTGCTCCAGGAACATGGTGGCGGGCAGCACGACATCAGCCATCTTCGCCGTGTCTGTCATGAACTGCTCATGCACCACCGTGAACAGGTCCTCGCGCGCAAAGCCTGCGTGCACCTTGGCCAGTTCCGGCGCGACCATCATCGGATTGGTGTTCTGGATGAACAGCGCCTTCACCGGCGGGCCGTCCCCCAGGTCACGCCTGTCGCCCATCAGGATCGGGCCGATACGCGACTGGTCGAGAATGCGGGTGCTGCGCCCGACCGCGTCCAGCCCCTCGATCAGTTCCCGGTTCCAGTGATAGATTGCGCCATTGTTGTGGAACGCGCCGCCGCCCTCATGCTGCCAGGCCCCCGTCACCGCAGGAATGCAGAGTGCCGCATGCATGTTCACGGCACCATTGCGTCCGCGCGTGAAACCATAGCCGAGGCGGAAGAAGGTCTTCGGCGTGGTGCCGACCAGTGCGGCAAAGGCTTCGATCTCCGCCACTGTCAGGCCGGTGATACCGGCGGCCCATTCCGGCGTCCGGTCCTGCAGGTGCGCTTCCAGCCCCGCCGGATCATCGGTGTATTTCGCCATGTAGTCCCGGTCGGCCAGCCCGTCCCTGAAGAGGATGTGCATCACCGCGCAGGCCAGCGCGCCGTCGCTGCCGGGCCGCAGCACCAGCCCCATGTCGGCCTGGTCGATGGTGCCATTGCGATAGATGTCGATGGCGACGATCTTCGCACCCCGCTCCTTCCGCGCCTTCATGGCGTGGGTCATGACGTTGACCTGGGTGTTCACCGGGTTGGTGCCCCAGATCACGACGCAGTCGGACTTCGCCATCTCGCGCGGGTCCGCCCCGGCCAGTTTCCCCGTGCCGGTGATGTAGCCCGAGAACGCCATGGTGGTGCAGAACGTGGCGTGCATGCGGCTGTAGCGTTTGGCGTGGCGCAGGCGGTTGATCCCGTCCCGCATCACCAGCCCCATGGTCCCGGCGTAATAGTATGGCCAGACCGACTCGGCGCCGAAGTCCCGCTCCGCCGCCTGCAGGCCCTCGACCACCACCGTCATGGCCTCGTCCCACGTCGCCTGCCGGAACTGCCCCGATCCCTTCGGACCGGTACGGATCATCGGGTGCATCAGCCGGTCCGGATGGTGCACACGCTCCGCATAGCGCGCGACCTTGGCGCAGATGACACCGTCGGTGTAGCTGTTGTCCTTCGCTCCGCGAACCCGGCCGATCCGCTCCGGCGTCAGAACCTCGACCTCCAGCGCGCAGGTGGAGGGACAGTCATGCGGACAGGCCGAATAGGCCAGTTTCACCGGTGCATTCATGGGTCAATTCCTTCCCCGTGGAGCAGCTCTTCGCCAAACTGGCGCAAGCATAGTCAGGAACCGGGTATGATAGAAGCCACCCTTATCAACCTTGCCTCAGCGCCCGGGATCAGTCCGGCTTGCGCTGGGCAAAGGTGCGTTCCAGCGTCGTGCGCCAGTCCTCCGCCTTCAGCACGTCATCTGGCCGATAGTTCAGCATCCGCAGATAGCGGCGGCGGATCGCATGATCGACCACATCGACATCGAAGATGTTCAGCGCCGCCGTGTCCTGTTCATAGGCATACATGGTCGCCAGCCCGCCGCCGGTCAGCCAGGACAGGATCGCCCGGTTGGTGCCGCCGTGCGCGACGATCAGCATGGTCTTCCAGCCATCTTGCAGCAGGACTTCCTCGATCCCCTTCGTCACCCGGGCGTAGAAATCGGCATAGGCCTCACCCCGCGCGAAACGTGCACCGGGTTTCGCCGCGTGCTCCATGGAATAGACAAATTCGTCGATGGCTTCCGACCGGGTCATCAGGTCAGTGGCACCTGACTTGATTTCCCGCAGGTCCGGGGCGACCTGCAGGCTCGGATCCGAACGCCCCCCCAATGCCCCCTCGGCCGTCTGGCGTGTCCGCAGCAGACCGGTGCAATAGGCTCGGTCGAAGTGGGTATCCGCCAGCAGTTCACCCATCATCCGGGCCTGGTCATGACCCCGATCGGTCAGCGGCACCAGATCCGGATCGGTCACACGCTCGCCCCGGTGGTTGTAGTAGCGCACATCCCCGTGTCGCATCAGATAGACGCGGCGGCGATGCTCTGCTGGATTGTCCATGTCCTTGCTCTCCCCTCGGTTGGCGAATGCCTTCATAGCACTCCCCACCGGCAATGAAATGACAGGCCGATGCAGACCGGATGATCAGGAACCGATCTTCAGCGTGCTCACCAGCCCCTCCAGTGCCGCAATCGCCGACAGCGGCGTCAGGCGTCCGGTCGCAGGGTTCCCTTCGGAGGGAACACCGGCGATCTCCATGCGGAAACGGGTGCTGTCCGCCTCCACCTCGATCACGTGCGTGTTGCGGCTGACACCCGGATCGGCCCAGATCTCGTAGCGTGTTCGATCCAGCCCGATTCCCGCCAGCGCCAGCGCGACCGAGACATTGACGTTGGCCGGGAACTTCTGCGCCGCATCCCGCACCGCGCCTTCATAGAGCTTCAGTGGTTCCTGCAGATCTGTCAGGTCGATCCCCTGTTCCAGCACATGCGGGGTGTTGATCAGCCCGGCGGGCGGCTTGCGCGTCATCATGGTGACCGAACTCACCTCGCCTTTCGCCGCCGCGCGGACAGCATCCAGTCCGAGTATCGCCCCGGTCGGGACAATGATCCGCGCACCCGTGCTTTCGGCCAGATCGATCAGATCCATGTGCAGGATCAATTGCGTCACGGTCAGCGGGACCAGGATCAGCCCCTGCCCCAGCACCCGTTCCGCCAGCGGCCGGAACAGTTCCGGCGGCAGCCCCTCCACCACCACATCCGCCCCGTCGCAGAGCGCATCCAGATCACGGATCGGCGGCTGCGTCCTGAAATCGGCCATCTTGCGCGCGGCACCATCGTGATCCCGTGCACTGACGGCATGAAGCCTCAGACGGTCCTGCCCTGCATCCAGCCAGCGCGCCAGCGGCAGGCCCACGGCCCCCAGCCCGGCGACGGCAACCTTCAGCGGAACGATGGGTACATTCGGCATGCTCAGATCTCCCCTGCTCTCAGCGGACCACGACCCCGGCCTGCCGCAGCAGGGCATCCCGTCGCCCGCCCTGGTGGTGGGCCAGACAGATCGCGGCGGCCAGTGCATCGGCGGCATGTTCGTTGGCGATCACCGCACCGGGCAGCAGGGTCTTCACCATCAGGTGAATCTGCTCCTTCGCCGCGTGACCGGTGCCTACCACCGCCTTCTTGATCGCGTTCGGGGCATATTCGGAAACAGGCAGGCCATTGAGCGCCGCCACCAGCAATGACACCCCGCGCGCCTGCCCCAGCTTCAAGGTGGAGACCGGGTTCTTGTTGACGAAGGTCTCCTCCACCGACGCGATATCAGGCTGCCAGTCGGCGATCACCTGCTGGATGCCGTCATGCAACTGGCGCAGGCGGGTGGCGAGATCATCCTTGGCGTTGGATGTCACGGCACCGTCGGCGACCCAGCTCAGACGGTTGCCGCACTGGTCCACGATACCCCAGCCGGTGGCGCGGAGGCCGGGATCCAGGCCGATCAGTCGCGTGGTCTGCACGTGGCACCTCCGGCGCATGCGAATCAGGCAGACCAGAGTGCCACAGTCCGATGCAGGTTTCACTTTCGTTCCGGGACGCGGATGATAACCTGTCGCAATGCAGCAAGCCGCCCCCGAGTTCGATTTCCGACTGCGCCCCTACCGGTCTCTGGGACCGCGCGGATTCCTGATTGTCATGAGCCTGATTGCAGGGGTCAGCTTCATCACCGGCCTGCTGTTCATGCTGAAGGGTGCATGGCCGGTCTTCGGTTTCCTCGGCCTGGACGTGGCCCTGATCTGGTTCGCATTCCGCCAGAACTACCGGGCGGCACGGGCGGAGGAACGACTGTTCATCCAGGGCAGTGATCTGGTCGTTTCACGGCATCATGCCAATGGACGACAGCAGATCTGGCGCTTTCCGGCCTACTGGGCGCGTTTCGACCTGACGCCGCACCACAGCGGCGACAATGTGCTCAGCGTCGCCAGCCACGGAAATCACCTGGCCATTGGTGGATTTCTCTCGGCGGAGGAGAGGGTCGAACTGGCGGACGAACTGACGCTCGCCATCCGGCATTGGCGCACCCGCCCCCCGGCCTGAGCCTCAGTCACGACTGTCCAGCGGCCAGACGCCATCGGCGATGATGCGTAGCGCCAGCACACCGTTGATGCGATCCATGGACCAGAAGCCGCCCCGACCCCAGACGTCAGGCTCCGCCTGGGCAGCCACATGGCCGAAGTCGGCCTTGGCGACCATGGTCAGGCAGAGCATCCGCTCCCCCTTCGACATGGGAAAATCGTTCGCCGCCACCCGTTCGAGAACGCCGTTCGCGGCAATACTTTCGCCGAACGCGAGCCAGTTGGTGAAATCGCCCGGGCTGACCCGGAAGAACCGTTCGATGGCCGTGGTTGCCGCGCAGGCTGCCGCATACAGGGCCTCGCTGTCTTCGTGAATCACGCGCTGCGCCCCTGGGCATGGAAGATGAAACCAAGCAGGTTCATCAGTACCTGCGCTGCCAGAAACGCCGTGGTGCCGTCCCGGTCATAGTCGGGTGCAACCTCCACCAGGTCGATGCCGACCACCTGCCCCCGCGCTGTCAGCCCCTGCAGGAACTCCAGGATCTCGTAGTACAGGAAGCCCCCATGGCTCGGCGTGCCGGTGCCGGGCGCGATGGAGGGATCGAAACCGTCGATGTCGATGGTCAGATAATACCGTACCCCTTCCGGCACGCGCGCCAGCACCCCCTCCGGTCCCAGCGCCCGGAACTGGCGCACCGACAGGATGTCGGATCCGGCGGCGCGGGCAGCGGCATAATCGTCGCGGTTGGACGATGACACATTGCGGATGCCCAACTGGCTGAACCCCGTGACATGCGCCATCTCGGAGGCCCGGCGCAACGGGTTGCCATGGCCGTAGCGGACGCCGTGACGCTCGTCGACAAAGTCCAGATGGGCGTCGATATGGATGATGTGGACAGGCGGCTGGTCATCGAAGGCGCGGATGCAGGGGATATGCACCGAATGGTCCCCGCCGAGCGTCACCGGCATCGCCCCGGCGGCCAGAATTGCCCGAACCCCCTTTTCGATGTTGGTATGGCTTGCCATTGTGTCGGTGTGGATGATGTCCGCATCGCCCACATCGACGATCCGCACCTGGTCCACCGGCAGATAGGTGACGTCATCCTCATGATCATAGGCACCGCCATGACCGAAGGAGAACAGGGTCGAAGCCTCCCGGATCGCACGCGGACCGAAGCGTGCGCCCGCCCGGTACTGGGTGCCCATGTCGAACGGTGCTCCCAGCACGGCGACGTCGGCGTCGATGGCGGACCAGTCGGTGCAGACCGGCTGCTTGCCGAAGGTGCAGAGGCCGACAAAGGGCAGGTCGAGCCTGCCGCCATCGTAACTGTTGCTGCTCATTGCCGTGCCACGCTCCGCCAGTTGCTGTCGATCTGCGCCATCCTCGCGTGCCTCGGCCTGCTGCCGCAAGCGGTGAAGGCGCAATCGGGTGGAACGGTCGATGTCGCCATCGTGCTCGCCGTCGATGCCTCCGCCAGTGTCGATGCGCAGGAGTATCTGCTGCAGATCGGCGGCATCGCCCATGCCATCAGCCATCCGTCGGTGCTGTCGGTGATCGGCGGCGGACGGAACAAGGCCATAGCCGTCAGTGTCGTGACCTGGGCCAGCGTGGGGGAACAGCATGTCCTGCTGCCCTGGACCCGCATCGATGGCCCGGCAGTGGCACAGCGGGTGTCGGCGCATCTGCTCGATTCACCCCGGCAGAAGTTCGCGCGTGGTGGCACCGCCATCGGCGCGGCGCTGAGCTATTCCCTGCAGATGTTCGACCGGCTGCCCTGGCCGACGGAGCGTCGGGTGATCGATGTTTCAGGTGACGGCCGGAACTCGAAGCCGCCGCTGATCCGCAGCCTGAGGCCGGAGATCGCACGCCGTGAGGTGGTCATCAACGGCCTGCCGGTCACCGACAATGACAGCGGCCTCGCGCGCTATTACCGCGACATTGTCATTTCGGGTTACGGCGCGTTCTCGGTCCCCACCTACAGCTTCGAGACCTTTCCCGATGCCTTCCGCATAAAGCTGATGCGGGAGATCAGGGGCGGCGCCATGGTGTCGATGCAACGCTGACGCTCGCTGCTTCTACCCTTGCCCAACCGGACCTGAAAGCCTATCAAGGGCACATGTTGCAGTGCAGCATGAGAAATTTATCCGCTGCCTGCCCGATGGCACCCTGATCCCTGCCCCACGGCCACAATGATTTCGCCTGACGCGACCCGCACTTGTGGGCCATGCCTGCTGGAGACGCCCCCATGAAGACCGACCTGCTGTCGCGGCTGCGCAATGAATGGATTGGCAACCTGCGCGGTGATGTTCTTGCCGGACTTGTCGTGGCGCTGGCCCTGATACCGGAAGCCATCGCCTTCTCCGTCATCGTCGGTGTCGATCCGAAGGTCGGACTGTTCGCGTCCTTCTCCATCGCCGTGATCACCGCCATCGCCGGAGGGCGTCCCGGCATGATCTCCGCCGCGACCGCTGCAACGGCGGTACTGATGATCACGCTGGTGAAGGATCACGGACTGCAGTACCTGCTGGCCGCGACAGTGCTGGCCGGGCTGCTGCAGATCGCGGCAGGGGCGCTCAGGCTCGGCACCGTCATGCGTTTCGTGTCGAAATCGGTGATGACCGGTTTCGTCAACGCGCTGGCGATCCTGATCTTCATGGCGCAATT
>CAXBNO010000089.1:0-9410 GCA_963976775.1 uncultured Kordiimonadales bacterium | reverse complement strand
CCAGCATGGCGATGGCGTCGATCAGCCGGTCCGGATCGGTACAGTCCATCTCAATGTCGAAGACGTCGATGCCTGCGAACTTCTTGAACAGCACGCCCTTGCCTTCCATCACCGGCTTGGCGGCGAGGGGGCCGATCGCGCCGAGACCCAGCACAGCGGTGCCATTGGTGATCACGGCCACCAGATTGCCGCGGATCGTCATCTGTGCTGCGGCCTTCGGGTCGTCGACAATGGCCTCGCAGGCGGCGGCGACGCCGGGGCTGTAGGCCAGCGCCAGATCGCGCTGGTTACCCAGCGGCTTGATCGGACTGACCTCGATCTTTCCGGGGCGCGGGACACTGTGATAGACCAGCGCGCCCGACCTCAGGTCATCGGAAATGTTGCTTGCCATGGTCGTGTTCCCCTTCGGCCTGTCGGCTTACGTGCTTCTGGTTGCGCCCGGCAAGGCAGCGTCCGGCAGGCGGACGGCGCCATTGGCTTCCTGGCAGTGGCGCATTTCCAGCTTCCAGGTCTTGCCGGGCCAGTGCAGGGTCAGTCGTCACTGCCGCCCCTCGCAGACTGCCGCATAGAGTGTGCCGAAACCCTGGTTGAAGGCGAAGGAATAATGTGGCGGTCGCAGGAAGGCGGAAACGAAGCGGCTCGCCGACCCGACGCGCAAGCTGGCAAAGTCGGCAGCAGAAGCGCAAGCTGGCCCGAGACGATGCAGGTTCGGAACCCGGAGTGAGCACAATGAGCCATGTATTCCCGCGTCACACCGCCTTCAGTCCGCCGGTCGCGGTTGCAGGAGACGGGTGCTGGATCATTGACCGGGACGGCAAGCGTTATCTGGACGGCTCCGGTGGCGCTGGCGTTTCATGCCTCGGACATTCCGATGCGAAGGTGATCGAGGCTGTCCGGCAACAGATGAGCGCATTGCCGTTTGCGCACTCCGGCTTCTTCACTTCCGAGGCGGCGGAGAGGGTGGCCGACCGGTTGGCCGCCGAAGCGCCCGGCGACCTGGATCGCGTCTGTCTGGTCTCCGGCGGGTCGGAGGCGATCGAGGCCTCGATCAAGATGGCGCGGCAGTATTTCGTGGAGATCGGGCAGCCGCAGCGCCACCACATCGTCGCCCGCTGGCAGAGCTATCACGGCAACACGCTGGGGGCGCTCTCCGCCGGAGGCAACCGCGGGCGGCGCGAACTGTATGCGCCGCTGTTGATCGGCATGTCCCATATCTCGCCCTGCTACGCCTATCGCGGGCAGGAATCGGGGGAGAGTGAGGCGGACTATGGCCTGCGGGTCGCGGATGAACTGGAGGCGGAGATCCAGCGGCTTGGCCCGGAAACGGTTGCGGCCTTCATCGCGGAGCCTGTGGTCGGCGCAACCATGGGGGCGGTCCCCGCCGTCGATGGCTACTTCCGCCGCATCCGGGAGATCTGTGACCGCCATGGGGTGCTGTTCATCGCCGATGAGGTCATGTGCGGCATGGGTCGCTGCGGGGCGATGTTCACCTTGGACCAGGAAGGTGTCGTGCCCGACATCATCGCGGTCGCCAAGGGGCTGGGAGCCGGGTACCAGCCGGTGGGTGCGGCCATCGTCAGCGCCCGCGTCTACCAGGCCTTCGTCGACGGGACCGGCTTCTTCCAGCATGGCCATACCTACATGGGGCATCCGGCGGCGTCCGCGGCGGCGGATGCGGTGCTGTCGCGGCTGCTCGACGACGGACTGGTCGATGGCGTCGCCGCGAAAGGCGAGAAACTGGCCGATGCGCTGCATCAGGCATTCGGCCAGCATCCGCACATCGGTGATATCCGCGGGCGGGGTCTGTTCCGGGCCATCGAGATCGTGCGGGACCGGGAAACAAGGGAACCGTTCGACCCCGCACTTGGCCTCAATGGCCGGATCAAGCGACTGGCGCAGGACGCGGGACTGATCTGCTACCCCGGCGGCGGGACGATTGACGGGCGCAACGGGGATCACGTGCTGCTCGCGCCGCCGTTCATCATTTCGGACGCGGAGATCGGGACACTGGTCGACCGGCTGTCGGCCTCCGTCGGGAAGGCACTGGCCGCAGTCAGTGCCTGACCCTTTTCGCCCTGTGCGTTGATGCTATGCTGCACTGGCAATCACCTGGGGAGGATGAGCCGCAATGACCAATGTCCATGTTGTCGGTATCGGCATGACGCCGTTCGGGCGTTTTCTCGATACATCCGTGAAGCAACTGACTGCCATGGCCGTGAACGAGGCCCTGGCCGACTGTGATCTGGTGCCCGGCGATGTGGAGGCTGCCTGGTTCTCCAACACGACGCAGGGGGTGCTGGAGGGGCAGTATCTGGTGCCGGGAGAGATCGCGCTGCGCGAGATGGGCTTTCAGGGCATTCCCATGGCGAACGTGGAGAATGCCTGCGCCAGTGCCTCTACCGCCTTCAACGCGGCCTACACGGCGATCAGGGCGGGACAGTGCGACATCGCCCTCGCGGTCGGATCGGACAAGATGTACCACGCCGACAAGGCGCGCAGCTTCGAGATCTTCGACGGTGCCATCGACGTGCATGACCGGGAAGCCACGTTCGAGCGACTGAACCGGCTGGGGCAGGGGGTGGAGCCGCCCGAAGGTGCCAACCTGCCGAACGGCCAGCGCAGTCCCTTCATGGATGTCTATGCAAGCTGGGCCAAGTTCCACATGAAGACCTTCGGCACCACGCAGCGCCACCTGGCCGCCGTTGCCTCCAAGAACCACCAGCATTCCACCCTGAACCCGAAATCGCAGTACCGCGACGCCGTCAGCATCGAGGAAGTGCTGGCCGCGCGTCCTGTGTCCTGGCCACTGACCCTGCCCATGTGCTCCCCCATCTCCGACGGTGCGGCGGCGGCGATCCTGGTCTCCGATGCGGTGCTTGAGCGTTTCACGCGCTCCCGTGCCGTGCGTGTCGCGGCCTCCGTGCTGGGCACCGGCATCGACCGGGAGCCGGAGGATCTGGAGAACCACATCACCCGCCGCACAGCGAATCGCGCCTATGCGCAGGCCGGTTTCGGGCCGGAAGTGATCGACGTGGCCGAAGTCCATGACGCCACCGCCATGGGCGAGATCCAGCAGGTCGAGAACCTGGGGCTGGTGCCCTTCGGTGACGGCGGTCGCGCGGCGGAGCGGGGCGACACGGCGCTTGGCGGCCGCATCCCGGTCAATCCCTCCGGCGGTCTCGAGTCAAAGGGCCACCCCATCGGCGCCACCGGCCTCGGCCAGCTCGCCGAACTGGTCGCCCAGTTGCGCG
Organism: uncultured Kordiimonadales bacterium; assembly: GCA_963976775.1. GTDB lineage: Bacteria > Pseudomonadota > Alphaproteobacteria > Minwuiales > Minwuiaceae > Minwuia. Next base: position 6,159 of record CAXBNO010000089.1, on the reverse strand, counting down.
GCGAAGCCGGTCCGCGCCAGGTCGAGGGCGCGCGCCACGCCATCGCCGAGAACGGCGGCGGCGTCTACCGGTTCGAGGAAGCGGTCTGTGCCGTGACCGTGCTGGCCGGGCCGGGGAACTGAGAGACTTTGCTCGGAGGTGTCGCGTGTCTATTCTTTGCACAGTCAGCAGGTTACACGGTGAAATCCTGATGCCGTAGGACGTTCCCTTGGGCGCGGATCGTAATGTGGGTGAATACTCGGGTCCCCACCCTGCTGATGTTTCTGTGGAAGACTAATCCTGCTGCGCCCGGTACTCCGCTGCCAATTCGGCGTAGTGGGCCGCGCCGCCCGCGATCATGGCGCGTTCGCGGTCGGTGAGGGTGCGGATCGGCTTTGCGGGCCAGCCGGCCCAGAGTTCATCCTTGCGCGCGATCTTGCCCGGCGGCAGGAAGGCACCGGCGGCGACCATGGCGCCGGTCTCGACGACGCATTCGTCCATGATGACGGCGCTCATGCCGACGAAGGAGCGGTCCTGGAGCTCGCAGCCGTGCAGCATGACCTTGTGGCCGACCAGCACGTCCTCCCCCACCAACGTCGGGAAATCGCCGCTGTTCACGTGGATCACCGTGCCGTCCTGGATGTTGGAGCGGGCGCCGATGCGGATGTGGCAGACGTCGCCGCGCAGCACGCAGTTGAACCAGACACTTGCGCGGTCCGCGACCTCCACATCGCCGATCAGCCGCGCGCCGGGCGCGATGAAGGCCGAGTCGGCGATCTTCGGGCTCCTGCCCCGAAACGGATAGCTGCTGCCACGCTCCATCGCGCAAATCCTTCTGTGGTCATCGCCTGTCCGGTCCAGCAAGCGGACCCTTGCCACAGGGGTAGTTCAGGGGCACACCGGCAGGCAACCGCAAATCTGCGGGGCAGCGGAGAGGTCAGCCATGCATTACCTGTATCTGGTCATTGCCATCGTCGGTGAGGTTGCGGGCACCAGCACGTTGAAGGCGACGGAGGGATTCACCAAGCTGGGCCCCACGGTGCTGACGCTCGGCTTCTACGGGCTGGCCTTCTTCATGCTCAGTCTGGCGCTGGAACGCTTTCCCGTCGGCGTGCTCTATGCCGTCTGGTCCGGTCTCGGGATCGTGCTGATCGCCGCTTTCGGCTGGATCGTGCACGGGGAGCGGCTCGACCTGCCTGCATTGCTTGGTCTGGGGCTGATCCTGACTGGTGTGCTGACCATTCACCTGTTCTCCGAAACCGCGACCCACTGAGCGGGGCGTCGCGCGCCGGAGCCGGTCTGATCAGATCGGCCTGCCTGATCAGACCGGCCTGTTCGATCAGACTGGCCTACTCGATCAGATCGGTGCTGTGGGTGAAGCCGCCCTTGCCGTCGGGCTGGAAATCCACCTGAACCGTCAGGTAGTTCGCGCAGAGCCGGACCAGCCAGTATTCGCGCCATTTCTGACTGGCGATTGGTTCCTTGTCCGTGCCATCGAGAAACCCGACGACGACGGTATCGACGATGTCACGCTGACCCGAGGGGCATTCCTTGCCCATCCGGGCGGTGGCGATGTTGACAACCGGCCGGCTGGCGGCGATCTGCATTTCCACGCTTGCCCGTGTGTTGCCCGGCAGCAGGGATGTCAGTTGCGGGGCACCGTCCGGTCGGGCGGTGACCAGAACGTTGTGGATCACGGGTTCATCGCAACGCTCGATGCTGATCTGCTCCCGCCATTCGCCCCAGATCGGCCAGAGTGTACCGGCCTTGAAGACCGGCTTCACGCGCACGCGCAGTTCGCGGCGATTGGCATTCTTCAGCACCTGGATGCATTCGGGCGCGATCTGCTGCTCGACCAGGTCGATCTGCTCACCCAGCGCATTCACGTAATCGGGGTCAGCCAGAAAGGCGCGGAAGGATTCCTGCCAGTCCTCGGCGTCCTGTGCCTCAGCGACCGTGCCGGTAAACAGCATCGCGACCATGATCGCGACAACAATTGCGGCACGGGACAGGGGCTGCATGGCTCAGGCTGCGGACAGGCGACCCAGGGCCGCCCCCAGCTTGGTCTTCGCCGCCTCTGCCTCGGCCTGGCGCTCCCGCTCCTGCTCCACCACATGCTCCGGCGCGCGGGAGACGAACTTTTCGTTGGCCAGTTTCCTGGTGATGCGGTCGATCTCTGCGTCCAGCCTTGCGATTTCCTTGTTCAGCCGCGTTCTCTCGGCATCGACATCGATGGCACCGGTCAGCGGCAGCACGACCCGCGCCCCGTCGACGACGATCTCCGACGCGCCGCCCGGCATGGTCTCGCTGATGCCTGACAGACGCGCGAGGCGGGACACCAGTTCCCAGTTGCCGTCGATCCAGCCCCTGCGCGTGGCGTCCAGGTCCGGGAAATGCGCCTCCAACTGGGCCTTTGGCGGCACGTTTGTCTCCGCACGGGCGGAGCGGATCTCGGAAATCAGTTCGATGATGAACCCGAATTCCCTGGCGGCATCGGCGTTCTGCAGGTCCTGCTGCGGCCAGGCGGTGGTGGAAATGGAGCCTTCGCCGCCCATCTGCTGAAACAGTTCCTCCGACACGAACGGCGCGAAGGGGTGCAGCATGGTCAGAATGCGCTGCAGGACCCAGGCGGCAGTCGCGCGGGTTTCACCGGCAACATCGGGATCATTGGCCCGCAGCAGCGGCTTCGCGAACTCCAGATACCAGTCGCAGAACAGGTTCCAGGTGAAACGATAGACGCCGTTCGCCGCCTCGTTGAAACGATAGGCTTCCAGTTCCCGGTCGATGGTCGCCGCAGCCTCCGACAGTGCCCCGACGATCCAGCGGTTCACCGGCTGCTGCAGGTTCGACGGGTCATAGTCCGGTGTGACCACGCACTCGTTCATCTCGCAGAAACGGGCCGCGTTCCAGATCTTCGTGGTGAAGTTCCGGTAGCCCGCAACCCGCTGTTCCGACAGCTTGATGTCACGCCCTTGCGCCGCCATTGCCGCCAGCGTGAAACGCAGCGCGTCCGCGCCATATTCCTCGATCAGTTCCAGCGGGTCGATGACGTTGCCCTTCGACTTCGACATCTTCTGGCCCTTCTCGTCGCGGACCAGCGCGTGGATATAGACCGTGTGGAACGGCACTTCCTTCATGAAGTGCATGCCGAACATCATCATCCGGGCGACCCAGAAGAAGATGATGTCGAAGCCGGTGATCAGCACGTCCGTCGGATAATGCTTCGCCAGTTCCGGTGTTTCCTCCGGCCAGCCGAGGGTCGAGAACGGCCAGAGCGCGGAGCTGAACCAGGTGTCGAGCACGTCCTCGTCGCGGGTCAGTTCGACCGGCTTGCCATAATGTGCATCGGCAAGCGTCTGCGCCTCCGCCGCGTCATAGGCGACGAAGACCTCGCCGTCCGGGCCGTACCAGGCCGGGATCTGGTGTCCCCACCAGAGCTGGCGGGAAATGCACCAGGGGCGGATGTTGCGCATCCACTCGAAGTAGGTGTTCTCCCAGTTCTTCGGCACGAACTGGACGCGCCCGTCCTCGACCGCCTCGATGGCCGGGCGGGCCAGGGTCTCGGCATCCGCGTACCACTGGTCGGTCAGCCACGGCTCTATGACCACGCCGGAGCGGTCGCCGAAGGGAACCGTGTGGGTAATCTCCTCGATCCGTTCCAGCAGGCCCAGCGCGTCCAGGTCGGCGATGACCTTCTCCCGCGCCGCGAACCGCTCCATGCCCTGATAGGCTTCCGGCACGTTCCCGTTCAGATGCGCGTGGGCATCCAGGATGTTGATCATCTCCAGATCGCAGCGCTTGCCGACCTCGAAGTCATTGAAGTCATGCGCCGGGGTGATCTTCACCGCGCCGGAGCCCTGTTCGGGGTCGGCATATTCATCGGCGACGATGGGAATGCGGCGTCCGACCAGCGGCAGGATGACGAACTTCCCGATCAGATCGTGATAGCGTTCGTCGTCGGGATGAACCGCGACACCCGTGTCGCCCAGCATGGTCTCCGGCCGGGTGGTGGCGACGGTGATGAAGGTGCCGTCCTGACCCTCGACCGGATAGCGGAAGTGCCACATGTGACCCTTCTGCTCCGTGCTCTCGACCTCAAGGTCGGAGATCGCGGTCAGCAGTTTCGGGTCCCAGTTGACCAGCCGCTTGTCGCGATAGATCAGACTGTCACGGTACAGCTCGACAAAGACCTTGGTGACGGCGGCGGACAGCCCTTCGTCCATGGTGAAGCGCTCACGGCTCCAGTCGCAGGACGCGCCAAGGCGGCGGAGCTGGTTGGTGATGGTGCCGCCGGATTCGGCCTTCCATTCCCAGACCTTGTCGACGAAGGTCTCGCGGCCCAGGTCGTGGCGGCTGATGCCATCCGCGCCCAGCATCCGCTCCACCACCATCTGTGTGGCGATGCCGGCATGGTCGGTGCCCGGCTGCCAGAGCGCATTGCGGCCCTTCATCCGGTGCCAGCGCATCAGGATGTCCTGCAGCGTGTTGTTCAGCGCATGGCCCATGTGCAGGCTGCCGGTCACGTTCGGCGGCGGAATCACGATGGTGTAGGGTGCGCCGTCATTGCGTCCCGCCCGGAACAGGCCACCCTGTTCCCAACTCTCGTAAAGCCGCTGCTCGACCTCCTGGGGCCGATATGTCTTGTCCAGCATTGCCGAACCTTATGTCTGAAACGTTGAATCCATTGCCTGCCGGTCCCCGCCGGGATCGCCACGCGCGGGCTAGCTCTAGGCAGGGTCGCGGGGCAGGTCAAGCACAGCGGCTTGTGCGTCCCCTCAAGGCTGCGGCATGGATATAGTCCTGCGATGAACACGCGAGATTCGGAAATCATGATGCCGGACTGTCCCGCCGTGGCCCTGAGTGGTCGCGGGATCGTCCGCGTCAGCCCCGACGGGGAGATCGAGACGCTGGATTCCCGCGCCGCCGGTGCCGCGCTGACCGGCGATGCGCCGATGCTGGTGAACATGCCCGCCGTGGCGCGCAGGCTGGGGGTGGCGACCTTCGCGGCCTATGACCTGCTGGAGCTTTTCGCCTTCGCCCGGCCCGGGACCTTCTGTCTGCCCACGGCGGACGGGCTGATGCGCGCGCTCGATCTGCCCGCACTCGGCATGCCGCCCGACCCGTCGCAACTGTTCGAGGCGGCGGCGCTGATGCTGCATGATCTGTCCCTGACACCGGCATCGCGCCGCGACACCACCGCGATGCTGGCACAGGCCATGGCCGATGGTGGCTGGCCGTGGGCACAGCCGGTGCTGCGCGCGCTGGGTGCCACGGCGGGGAAGGGGCGGTTCCGGGGGCTGGATGCCTGGTCGCGGGTGGCCGACTTCCCCGATCTGGCACCCCTGCCGCCGGCCGGACATGCGCCGGTTGAACCCATCGAGGCGCTGGACCGCCTGCGACAGATGCTGGACGTGGGGGCGGAGGACCGGCAGGCACAGCAGCAATATGCCACCCGCGCCGCCATGGCCTTCGCCCCGCGCGAACGCATCGACGAACCGCATGTGGTGCTGGCGGAGGCCGGGACAGGCACCGGCAAGACCCTCGGCTACGTGGCCCCGGCGTCGGTCTGGGCGGAAAAGAACGGCGGCACCGTCTGGCTGTCGACCTACACCAGGAACCTGCAGCGCCAGCTCGACCAGGAACTTGACCGCCTCTACCCGGACCCGAAGGTCAAGGCGGAGAAGGCCGTGATCCGCAAGGGCCGGGAGAACTATCTCTGCCTGCTGAACTTTCAGGAGGCGGTGCAGGGCGGCGCGGCGCGGCGGGCCGACATCGTGCCGCTGGCCCTGATGGCGCGCTGGATCGAGGTGACGCGGGACGGCGATCTGGGCGGCGGTGACTTCCCGGCCTGGCTGGTGACCCTGTTCGGCACCCAGCGCACGGTGGCGCTGGCCGACCGGCGCGGGGAGTGCGTCTTTTCCGCCTGCGACCACTACCGGCGCTGTTTCATCGAGAACTCCCGCAGACGCTCGGAACGGGCGGAGATCGTCATCGCCAACCATGCGCTGGTGCTGATCCGGGCCGTGCAGCAGGCGGCGGAGGAACAGCGGACGGGGCGCTATGTCTTCGACGAGGGGCATCACCTGTTCGATGCCGCCGACAGCGCCTTCGCCGCCGAGCTGTCCGGGCAGGAGGCGGCGGAACTGCGCCGCTGGATCAGGGGGGCGGAGGATGGTGCGC
>CAXBNO010000088.1:0-9433 GCA_963976775.1 uncultured Kordiimonadales bacterium | reverse complement strand
TTCACCCGCCTGTTCGACAACCTCTCGCTGGAGATCCGCAATGGGCGCATGAGCCGCGATGCGGCGCTGGCCACCATCGCGCGACTGGGCGACCAGCGACCCGACGCCGACATTGCCCGCGCACTCGCATTCATGGACCTGTCGCCAACGGTTTTCGCGGAGCTGGAGGAACGCTTCCGCGATCACGCGATCTGGCAGCAGCGGGACGGTCAGTGGGTGGTACCGGGCTTCCCGGTCGCCGACTGGCGCTGGCCGCGGGCGGATCTGGAGCAGGCGGCATGAGACTGGCCGAGAAATCGCCACCGCGTGTGTTTCAACCCGCACCGGGGATCGCGATCTCCGATTGCGGTGACGTGCATCTGGCGGCGGATGAACAGGTCACGATGGTTACCGCTTCCGGACGGCGGATGGACGTGGCGGCGAAGGACTTCGGGTTCTACGCCACACCTTCGGTGAATGGCCGCCTGAAGCGGGAGGGATTCAAGACAGCCCTGGTCCGCAATACCGCAGGTCAGGTCTACGTGATGGTAGTGGAGCAGGAACGGATGGACCGTTTCGACGCCTATTGCGCCGCCGGGAACCAGACAGTGCTGGAGTGGCTGGATGAACGCCCCCTGGTCTGACAACACGCTGCAGGGCGTCCTGTTCGCCAACCGGGCGCGGATGGGGAACGGCGCTTTCCTGACCCTGGTCCAGGGTGACGGGACGGAGCAGACCTTCACTTACGAAGAGATATATGTCCGGGCGCAGGCCTGGGCGGCGCGCTATCAGGATCAGGGCGTCGGGCGTGGCGACCGCATTGTGGTCGTGTTGAGGCACGGTATCGACCTCTACACCGCATATATCGGCGCGATACTGATGGGAGCAGTGCCCGCCATGTTCGCCCATCCGTCACCGAAACTGTCGGAAGATGTCTACTTCGAGACCGTGCACAGCCTGCTGGCAGGCAGCCGGGCGCGCGTGCTGGTCACCTACGACGAACTGGCCCCGAAACTCTCCGGACTGGTTGAAGCCTTGCCGACGTTCGAGGCCGTGCTGGTTGCGGGGGCATCGACGAAGCTGAACGACAGTGGCCTGATCGGGCCTTTCGCTCGACCGGCCATGGATCCCGATGATCCGGCCTTCCTCCAGTATTCGTCCGGCACGACCGGTCTGAAAAAGGGCGTCACGATCAGCCACAGGGCGTTGCTCTGGCAGATCGGTGCCTATGGCGACATGATCCGGGCGAGCGAGACCGACGTGATCGTAAGCTGGCTGCCGCTGTATCATGACATGGGGCTGATCACCTGCTTCTTCCTGCCCCTGATCAGACGCTGCCGTCTGGTGGCGATCTCGCCCTTCGACTGGGTGCAGAACCCGACACTCTGGCTCGACGCGGTGAAACGGCATCGCGGCACCCTGAGCTGGCTGCCGAACTTCGCCTACAGCTTCATGGCGCGCAACACGCCTGCGGGTGACCATGACCTGTCGTCGCTGCGCGGTCTGGTGAACTGCTCGGAGCCGATAACGGCTGCCGCGCACAGGGCATTTCTGGACCGTTTTGCCGATGCCGGTTTCAGCCCCAGGGCGTTCGCCGGTTCCTATGCGATGGCGGAGGCGACCTTCGCCGCCACATCCGGCGGCTTCGGGAACACCCTGCGGACCGAGACGGTGGATATTGCTGCACTGACCGACCGTCATGTGGCGGAACCGGCCGCGACGGGCCGGGCGCTGGTGTCGTCCGGCGTTGCGCTGCCCGCCACGAAGCTGACAATCCTCGATGAAGCCGGTGCGCCGCTGCCGGAGCGCCACGTGGGCGAGATCGAGATCAGCGGCCCGTCCATGTTCACCGGCTACGACGGGCAGCCGGAGCGCACTGCCGAGGTACTGCAGAACGGACGCTATCGCAGTGGTGACCTTGGCTATCTGGCGGACGGGCATCTGTTCGTGGTCGGGCGCAAGCGCGACCTGATCATCATCGGTGGCAAGAACATCCACCCCCATGACGTGGAGGCTCTGGCCTGCGGCGTGGACGGCGTGCTGCCCGGTCGGGCAGTCGCCCTGGGCAATCATGACGAGGATGCGGGCACCGAACGACTGGTGCTGGTCGCGGAGAGTGATCGGCCACAGGCTGAATGGCCCGCGATAGCCGCCGCGATCCGTGAAACGGTTGCGACCGGCACGGAGGCCGCCCCCGGCGACGTACGGATCGTGGAGCCGCGCTGGCTGCGCAAATCGACTTCCGGCAAGCTGGCACGCGCGGATAACCTCAAGAGATACCAGGCGCTTCCGCCGATTGATTCGCTTGCAACATCAGAATCATCAGCCGCCACGACACGTTCGCTGATCGAGGATGTGCGGCGTGTGGTGGTGGATGACGTGCTGTCCGGCCGACGGGTTGACGACGACGCGTCCCTGATCCGGGGCGGGCTGGTGGACTCCTTCTCCACCGTGACCCTGATCCTGGCGCTGGAGCAGCGCTTTGCGGTTTCAATCCCGGAGACTGTCACTGCCGACCCGACCGCGCTGGACAGCATTCGCGCCATCACGCGGACCATCGAGCGTCTGCGGGCCGGGCCGTTCAGGAGCGCTGAGACTTTCGATCTGACCGCCGCTCAGGTGCCGATGATCACGGACGAACCGGTGGCACTGCCGAAGGGCCGTGCCGGGTTCTGGACCTGGTACTACCGCTTCACCTTCCGCCGTCTCGGAATCACCTATGGCCCCGGTCTCCGGGTGCTTGGTCCCATCCTGCTGCGGCCTGATGGCGACCCGCGCAACATCCGCATTGGCCGCTGCGTGACCCTGATGCCCTGGGTTGATCTGAAGGTGCGGGAGAACGGGCGCATCATCCTGGGCGACGGTGCGGCGGTGGACACGACTGCGCGGCTGGTGGCAGCGCGGGATGGCACGATCAGGCTGGGTGACCGGGCGCAGGTTGCCTTCTCCTCCATCATCAACGCCGGGGCCGACGTCACCATCGGGCGTGACAGTGCCACGGCGGGGCATTGCACCATCATCGCCTCCGAACATCGCTTCGACAGCCGGGAGCCGATCATGCGCCAGGGCTACGTGCATGAGCCGGTGCTGATCGGCGCGGATGTCTGGCTCGCCTCCGGCGTCACGGTCACACCGGGGTCGCGCATCGGCAATGGCGCAATCATCAGCGCCCGCTCCACGGTCTCCGGCGATATTCCGGGCTACACAGTTGCCGCCGGAACCCCGGCGCGGGTGATCAAGAGCCGGGGCTGAACGGTCAGTCCGCGAGCTGCTTCGGATCGCGCAGGAACAGCAGGACCAGCACCGCCGCCGCCAGCGGCATGGCCGCGAAGGCGATCAGGGTCAGCGTGTAGTCACCAGTCAGGTCGAAGGCGATGCCGAGGGGCAGGGGGCCGAGTGAGGCGCCCACGACCCCGATCATCTGTCCCGTGCCCTGGATCGAGCCGATGTGCCTGCGCCCGAAATAGCGCGGCCACATGAAGCCGAAGAAGGTCATCGACACCGCATTGTTGATGCCAAAGATCACGCCGTAGACCAGTCCCGACGTCAGGTCGGTGACATTGCCCGCCGCGACAAGGGCCGCAGCCATGACCAGCAGTCCCCCGGCAAAGACCCACTCCGTGCGGAACCGGTCCAGCATGCGACCGAGCAGCGGCATGCAGATCACCATCGCCACGGCGGAGACCGGGAAGATGCGGGCTGCCAGTTCACGGCTCAGCCCCTGCGCCTCGAAGATCGAGATCTGGAACAGGTGCAGCATGGTGACCAGCATGGAAAAGCAGAACAGACCCACCGCGACCAGATAGAAGGTCGGGGTACGGGTGGCCTCCGCCAGTGTCAGACCGAATTCCGGAGCCTTCTGACCGTCTGTCCCGGCAGCTTCCGACCTTGCGCCATCAGGCAGCAGGCCGAGATCCTCGGGCTTGTTGAAGACCAGGAACAGCAGGCCGGGCAGCAGCAGAAGTGCACTGATCACCCCCAGCCAGACATAGGCGGAGCGCCAGTCGCCCGTGTCGATCAGCCATTGTGCCAGCGGTGGGTGGATGGCCATGGACGCGGCGAAGCCGAGCATCATCAGGCCCATGGCAAAGCCGCGCTTGGCGGAGAACCATTGCGAGATCAGGTTAACCGCGTTCAGCATCAGCGCACCCTGGCCCAGGAACCGCAGGACACCGAAGCCGAGCGTCAGCCATACGGCGATCTCGAAGACCCCGAAGACACTGATGACCGTGCCGGTGACCCGGGAGAAGGCAACGCAGGCAATGGCGAACAGGACCGTGATGACCAGTGCCGTCTTGCGCATGCCGTGACGGTCCACCTGTCGCCCGACGAAGGGCAGCAGGAACGCCGCGGCCAGGGTGGCGAAGCCATAGGCGAACGAGACTGCCGTGGCGGAGATGCCCAGATCCTCCACCAGGATGCTGACGAAGACGCTGATGGTATGGGACTGGCCGGGTCCGCTGGCCAGCAGCACGATGGCTGCAACGCCCAGCATGATCCAGCCGTAGAAGAAGTGGTTGTTGAGGCCCAGCGCGAACCGTTCGCGAAATCCCGTCGGGGCCAGCGGTCGGTCAGTCATGAAGGCTGCGCGCGAAGTCGAGCAGGTGGCGCGTGAATGTCGCCGGGCGCTCCGCCGGGATCAGGTGACCGGCATCCTCGACCGTCACCGATCGGGCATCGGGAATCAGGGCGGTCAGTTCCTCCACGTCCTCCGCCACGCGGAACACGCGGTCGTGCAAACCAGTCATGACCAGCGTCGGCAGGGTCAGGCGCGACCAGGGGAAATCCCAGTCGGTGGTGACGGATCGCGCCATCAGGCGGAACAGGCCATCATCAGGGGACATGGGCTCGTAAGGGGTGCCGGGGAACATGTCGGGCCGCATGGCGACAAGCTGATCGGGATTGACCAGCATCGGCAGATTGGCCTCCATCATCAGGCGCGACCCGCCGTGGCGTGCCATGGCGACCATCGCCGTTCCCAGCCATTCGATGCGGGGGCCGGGCTTGCGTAGCGTGTTGATCAGCACCAGCCCTTCCGCCGCGACTCCGTCCAGCCAGGCCTCCGCCGCGAACAGACCGCCGATGGACAGGCCGACCAGTATGTGGCGCGGTGGCTGCAGGTGCGCCATCAGGCGCTTCAGGTCCTCCGCCACCAGTGTCGGGCGCAGATCGGTTTCAGGCCCGAACTCGGTCTCCACCTGTCCCCGGAAGTTGTAGCAGAGTGTGCCATATCCGCTGTCGCGCAGCGCGGGGCCGATTTCCGCCTGCCAGGCCGCCGCATTCCCGGTCAGAGCGTTGACGAAGACGAATGTCTGGCTGTCGCCGGTCGGCGGATCATATTCGAAGTAGAGACTTTCGCCTGGTGCGATTTCAAAGCGTGACATGTGATCAATCCCCCCCGAGTGTGCCGCGTTCAGTCTCCGCGATCTTCCATGATTAAGATAGCCTTGTGCAGTACTGGAAGCACATGGCTGCGCCACCCGATTCACTTACCTTACGTAAAGGTAAATAGGTTGATCCAGCCCGGAAAATCAGCATCTAATGCGGTCATTAGGATTCCGGGGAGTATTGATCATGGATGTCAGCTTTTCTGCCGAGGACATGGCGTTCCGCGAAGAAGTGCGTGCGTTTCTGGACGACGCCTTTGACGACGAATTGAAGGCCGCGATGAAGAAGACGCGGGCCGGTTACATGCCGAAGCATCTGCATGTGCGCTGGCAGAAGGCGCTGCACAAGAAGGGCTGGGCTACGCCGCACTGGCCGGTGGAGCATGGCGGCTGCGGCTGGACCCCGACGCAGAAGTACATCTACGACGCCGAGATGTCGGCGGCTGGCGCCCCGATCGTCATTCCCTTCGGCCCGCGCATGCTGGCACCGGTGCTGATGAAGTTCGGTTCCGACAAGCAGAAATCCGACTTCCTGCCGAAGATCCAGGCCGCTGACCTGATCATCTGCCAGGGCTATTCGGAGCCGGGTTCCGGTTCCGACCTCGCCAGCGTCAAGATGAAGTGCGAGGACAAGGGCGATCACTGGCTGCTGAACGGGTCCAAGATCTGGACCTCCGTCGCCCAGTACGCCGACTGGATCTTCTGCCTGGTCCGTACCTCCAACGAGGGCAAGCGGCAGGAAGGCATTTCCTTCATCCTGATCGACATGAAGTCGCCGGGCGTGACGGTCGATCCGATCATCACCATGGACATGCCGGAGAAGGATTATCAGGAGGTCAATCAGGTCTTCTTCGAGGACGTGAAGGTCCCGAAGGAGAACATGATCGGCGAGGTCAACAAGGGCTGGACCTACGCCAAGTACCTGCTGGAGTTCGAGCGTGGCGGAACCTACAGCCAGGGCCTCAAGCGCGGCATGGAAAAGGTGCGCCAGATCGCGTCGGAGGAGCAGGAGAACGGTGAGCGTGTCGCCGATGATCCGGTCTTCCGCAAGAAGGTCGCGGATGCCGACACCCTGATCACGGCGATGGAATATACCGAGCTGCGTGTTCTGGGGCGTCTGGCCGGGGGTCAGAACCCCGGGCCGGAAAGCTCGATGATCAAGTGCCGCGGTTCCGAACTGCAGCAGCTTGTGTCGGAACTGGCCTTCGAGGCGGCGGGCATCAAGCAGACGCCGTTCCAGCCGCTGAAGTGGGGTTCCAACGAGCCGCCGATCGGCCCCGACTGGGCTGCCGGTGTCGGCCCCAAGATGTACAATTATCGCAAGGTGTCGATCTACGCCGGATCCAACGAGATCCAGCGCAACATCATGGCGAAGCTGATCCTGGGTCTCTGATCGACCCTGTAACATACTGACGGACAAAGCCCCGGCCATCACGGTCGGGGCTTTTTCGTTGTGGCGCGGATTGGTTGCGAGGCCCTATTCGGGCTGCATGATCTCCTCCACCTTGCCACCCCGCACGGCGCGGTAGAAGCAGCTTCGTCGGTTGGTGTGGCAGGCCGCGCCGGTCTGATCCACCAGCAGCAGGATGGTGTCGCCGTCGCAGTCGTAGCGCATCTCGTGCAGGCGCTGGACGTGGCCGGAGCTTTCGCCCTTCCGCCAGAAGGCCTGGCGGGAGCGCGACCAGTAGCAGACCTGACCCGTCTGCAGGGTCTCCGCGATGGAGGCACGGTTCATCCAGGCCATCATCAGTACTTCGCCCGTATCGTGCTGCTGGGCGACGGCGGGAATCAGCCCGTCGGCATTGAACAGCAGGTCACTGTCGAACTGCGCGGGCAGGGCGGGATTCTCTGTCATGGATCGGTTCTCTCAGGTGTGCGGGTTTGTGGCGCAGGGTGGCCTTCTTTGCAGTGTCGGAAAAGCGTCTATTCTGCCGCCCATGTTTGATCCGTTCTCCCTGCGCCCGACAGCCGACGTCCAGCCACCGGCCTTTCACCTGTTCAACGGGCAGGGGAAGGCAAGGGCGCTGCTGATCTGCGACCATGCCTCCAACGCCCTGCCACGGGGCTATGGCACCCTCGGCATCGATCCGGACAAGATGTTCGAACACATCGCCTGGGATGTCGGGGCCGCCGCCGTCACCCGTCATCTGGCGCAGATTCTGGATGCTCCGGCCATCCTGGGGGGCACCTCCCGTCTGTTCGTCGATCTGAACCGCTATCCGGATGACGCGACAGCGATTGCCGCCTTCTCCGACGGGACGAAGGTGATCGGCAATGCGGATCTGTCGGAGGCGGAACGGGCGCATCGGTTGTCGTGGCACAGCCAGTACCACAACGAGGTGGAGCGGTAGGTGCATAGGCTGACGGCGGAGACGCCGCCACCGCTGCTGTTCATCCACAGCTTCACGCCCATCATCCGCGACACCCGGCGTCCCTGGCATCTGGGCGTGCTGCACGATCACCGGAGCCCGGAGAGTGACCGGCTGCTTGAGGTGCTGCGGCGCAACGGTGCCATCACCGTTGGCGACAACCAGCCCTATGCCGTGAACGAGCCGCGTTCCTATTCGATCTATCACCATGGGATCAGTGCCGGTCGGCCCTATGTCGCGCTGGAGATCCGCCAGGACCTGATCGAGACCGAGGCGGGGGCCGAGGAGTGGGCGGCCCTGATCGGGGATGCCTTCCGGGAGATGCTGGCGCCGCTTGGAGTCCTGCCATGAGTGACAGCCCGTCCTTCACCATCGGGATCGAGGAAGAGTACCTGCTGATCGATCCCGTCACCGGCAATCTGGCGTCGCGCCCGCCTGACAGCATCCTGGAACATGCGCAGTCGCTGGCGCCGAACCAGATCGTGACGCCGGAATTCCTGCGGGCGCAGATCGAGGTCGGCACGCGTGTCTGCCGCACGATTTCCGAAGCCAAGACGTCGCTGATCGAACTGCGACGGGCGGTACGGACAGCAGTGACGGAGGAGGGACTGGCCTTCGCCGCCGCATCGTCCCACCCCTTCGCGGAGTGGAAGGAGCAGGAGCCGACGCAGAAGGACCGCTATCTCACGCTGGCCCGCGACCTTCAGACCGTTGTGCGTCGCTTGCTGATCTGCGGCATGCACGTCCATGTCTGCATCGAGGATCCGGAGCTGCGGATCGACCTGATGAACCAGGTCCGCTATTTCCTGCCGCATCTGCTGGCACTGACGACCTCATCACCCTTCTGGCAGGGGCAGCGGTCCGGCCTGCAGTCCTATCGCCTGACCGTGTTCGATGCCCTGCCGCGCACCGGCATGCCGGAAGCCTTCGCCAGTTGGGCCGAATACGAACGGCTGAAGACCCAGTTCATCCGTGCCGGCGTCATCGAGGATGCGACCAAGCTCTGGTGGGACATCCGTCCCTCCGACCGCTTTCCGACGCTGGAAATGCGGATGACCGATGTCTGTACCCGTGTCGAGGACACGATCGCCGTTGCCGCCATCTATGCCTGCCTGCTGCGCATGCTGTGGCGGCTGAAGAAGCGGAACCAGCGCTGGCGGGTCTATCCGGCGGCATTGATACGGGAGAACCGCTGGCTGGCCATGCGACACGGCGTGACCGGCACACTTGTGGACTTCGGGCGTGGCGCACAGGTGCCCTACGCCGAGCTGCTGGAAGAGATCCTGGAGCTGATCGTGGAGGATGCGGAGGCGCTGGGCTGCACGGCCGAGGTGATGCATGCGCGGGAGATCGTGCGGCGCGGCACTTCCGCCGACCGCCAGATCGCCACCTTCGACCGGATGATGCAGGAAGTTGAGAATCCGAAGGCCGCGTTCAAGGCCGTGGTGGATGAGATGGTCGCCGACACCGTGCTGGGGCTGGACTGAGGCGGCGACTGGCCCACATGATGGGAGGAAGTGGGGAGCAGCGGCCCACACTGAACCGGAATCCGAAACGGAGTGATGATCATGGATGACCAGACACGTACCGAACTCGAAGCCGCCGCGTTCCGCCGCCTTGTCAGCCATTTCAGGGAACGGACCGACGTACAGAACATCGACATGATGAATCTGGCCGGATTCTGCCGCAACTGCCTGT
>CAXBNO010000087.1:0-9441 GCA_963976775.1 uncultured Kordiimonadales bacterium | reverse complement strand
GCATCATCGGCTGCGGCATCATGGGGGAGCGGATCATCCGCGCCACCCTTTCACTGGACCCGGAGCTGATCACGCTTGCAGCGCTCTGGGACCCGGACCCGAGAGCAAGGGCGCGACTGACTGACGAAATGCCGGAGCTGCCGTTCGTCGATCACGCGCCCGATGTAGCGGCGTCGGCGGACGTGATCTACATCGCGTCGCCCCCGGCCACCCACCTCGGCCATGCACGCATTGCCCTGGGTGCCGGGCGGGCCGTGTTCACGGAGAAACCGCTGGCCGTCTCGATGGAGGAAAGCCAGGCGTTCCTGGAGATGGTGGACCGGTCAGGACTGCCGGCGGCAGTGAACTTCATCTTCGCCTCCTCCCCCGCTGTCGCGTCCCTGAAGAGATGGCTGGCGGAGGGCGTGATCGGCACGCCTGAACTGCTGGAGATCAGTACCGGGTTCGCGCAATGGCCCCGGCCCTGGCAGATGGATGCCAATGGCTGGCTGTCACGCCGGGCGGAGGGCGGCTTCACCCGCGAAGTGATCTCCCACTTCCTGTTCCTGACCCGCCGCCTCTGTGGCCCGCTGCGCCTGGGCAGCGCCTCCGCACGATTCCCTGGCGGCGACGGGTCGGAGACCGCCATTGCCGCCGACATGACCGCCGGGGAACTGCCGGTCAGGCTGAAAGGCGGTGTCGGCACCACCGATCAGGCTGACCACAATCTGTGGACCCTGACAGGAACCAAAGGCGCGATCCGCCTGCGGGACTGGTCATTTGCGGAACGCCTGACCGCCGACGGCACCTGGGTCGGTGACCCTGAAGCCCCCAGCCATGAGGTCGCCCGCCCGATGATCCTGCAGGGCCAGGTCACGAAACTGGCCGCCATGGTGCGGGGCGAGCCCCACGACCTTGCCACGGTGGCGGAGGCGCTGGAGGTCCAGACGGTTGTCGAACGCATTCTGACGACCGGCTGAAGCAGGAATTGCTTGACACCGGAAGCGTCTTGATTGAACATTCGCTCAAATTGGTTCCGGGGAGGAAAGCACATGGCGAAATTTGATCGGGTCATCAAGAACGGGATGATCGTGGATGGCACGCGGGCACCGCGCTATCGCGGTGATATCGGCATTCGCGACGGTATCATCGCGGAGATCGGGCACATCGATGCCGCCGACGGGGCGGAGGTGATCGACGCGACGGGACTGATCGTTGCGCCGGGCTTCATCGACCTGCACACGCATTATGATGCGCAGCTGTTCTGGGACCCCTATTGCACCATTTCGGGCTGGCACGGCATCACCTCCGTCGTCATCGGCAACTGCGGTTTCGGCTTTGCCCCGGTCCACCCGGAGGCGCGGGAACGGGCGATGATGTCGATGACGCGGGTGGAGGCGATTCCGCTGCCGTCGATGGAGGCCGGGCTGCCCTGGGACTGGGTGACGTTCCCCGAATTCCTCGACAGCGTGGACCGGGCGCCGAAGTCGGTGAACATCCTGCCCTATGTGCCGATCGGGCCGCTGCTGATCTGGGTGCTGGGCTTCGAGGGTGCCAAGGCCGGGCGGATGCCGACCGATGCCGAGCACGCCGAACTGCGGCGTCTGCTGCATGAATCCCTTGATGCGGGCGGCTGTGGCTGGTCGGCGCAGCGGATGCTGCCCACGGGTCCGGCGGCGGTGCAGCGTGACTTCGACGGTACACCGATGCCGACCGATGTGATGCATGACGAGACCTGCCGCGAACTGGCGAAGGTGCTGCGGGAGCGCAACGAGGGCTTCATGCAGATGCTGCTGGTCTCCGGCGACAACGAAAAGGACCAGAAGTTCTACGAGGAAATGGCGGAGATTTCAGGCCGCCCGATGATCATGAATGTGGTGCAGGCGTTCGATCACCGGCCCGAGATCCATCGCCGCGTGCTGGCGTGGCTGCAGAGCTGTCGTGAACGCGGCATCCAGGTGGTCGGCCAGGGTCTGACCACCGACGCCGGTTTCACCTTCACGTTCGAGGACTGGAACCTGTTTGACGATGTCGAGGCATGGTGCGAGGCCACAACCGGCACGTTCGAGGAGCAGAAGCTCGGCGATCCGGAACGGCGCAAGGCCCTGCGGGAGAACATGCCCCGCACCGCCACCGGGCCGCTGGACCAGATCGTCATTGTCGGGCCGAAGCTGGAGAAGAACGGCGAATGGCTGGACCACACGCTGGCGCTCGCGGCGGAGAAGATGGGCAAGCATCCGGTGGATGTCATGCTCGACATGGCCGTGGAGGAGAATCTGGAGACCGAGTTCTTCGCCGCCCCGCCCAATGGCCGCATCGACTACCTGAAGGAAATCGTCGACGACCCCTACGTGCTGTTCGGCGTTTCGGATGGCGGTGCGCACACCAAGTTCCTCACCGCCGGGCGCTATCCGACGGAGACGCTGGTGAAGATCGTGCGCGACCACGGCATGATCAGTCTGGAGGAGGCGCACTGGCGGCTGTCCGCCCTGCCGGCGCAGTTGGCGGGTTTTGTCGGGCGCGGCGTGCTGCGCAAGGGCGCCCCGGCCGACATCCTGGTCTATGACTACGAGAACCTGGAGGTTCTGGAGCCGGAGATCGTGCATGACCTGCCCGCTGGCGAATGGCGGCGGGTGCAGCGCGCCTCCGGCTATCGCCATGTTCTGGTGAACGGCGAGGTCACGATTCGCGATGACCTGCCGACCAACGTCCATTCGGGTCGCCTGCTGCGGTTCGGCACCGGCATGGCGCAGGCCGACGGGTCGGCCATGGCCGCCGAGTAGCCGCCGCAGGGGAGAGCGAACCAGATGACGGCACAGACCGCCCGGACGACCAGGCGACGCGCGGGTACCGCGTCAACGAAAGCCGCCGAAGGGTCCGGGCGGGAGGCCGTGCTGAAATCGGCGCTGGAGGCGTTCTTCGCGCACGGGTTCCATGACACCTCTATGCGCAAGATCGCCGATGGCGCCGGCACCGCGATCTCCCACGCCTATTACTACTTCCCCTCCAAGGTGGAGATCCTGCGTACGCTGATGATCGGTGTGACAACGGATCTGATTCATGTACTGGAGGCCGCGCGGGATGCTGCGGGCGATGACCCTGTCGAGCGACTGGCCGCACTGGTGCGCAATCATGTGCGCCTGCATACGGAGCGTCAGGCGGAATCCTTCGTTGCCAATACGGAACTGCGCAGCCTCTCAGCGGAGGAGCGGCAGGAGGTCGTTGCCCTGCGCGACCATATCGCCACCCTGTTCAAGGACGCGGTGGACGATGGTCTGCAGCAGGGATGTTTCCACACCGCCAACCGCGATGAAGCGGTCATGGCCATCGTCACCATGTGCACCGCCGTCGCGAGCTGGTACCGCACCGACGGCCCGAAGGCACCGGAAGTCATCGCGGATGGCTACGCCGCGCTCGCCCTCAGCATGCTCGGGTGCCAGCGCCTGTCAGTTGTCGCCGGTGAACCGTCGGCGCAGGCGGGTTGACAGGGCATCCATCGCGATGACCATCAGCACGGTCAGAATGATGATGTAGAGCGTATTCTCCCAGTCGCGGGAGGTCTTGATCGTCTCGACCAGCATCAGCCCGATGCCGCCAGCCCCCAGCGCGCCAATGACGGTGGCGGAGCGGGTGTTGGATTCCAGATAGTAGAAGCCCTGGGAAATGAAGATTGGCAGAATCTGCGGGATGACGCCGAAGCGGTAGGCCTGGAGCTTCGATGCGCCTGTGGCATTCACCCCCTCCACCTGACGCCGGTCGATGTTCTCCAGTGCCTCGGAGAACAGCTTGCCCAGCGTGCCGGTATCCGTGAAGGCGATGGCCAGCGCGCCGGTCAACGGGCCGAGCCCGAAGGAGCGAATGAAGATCAGCGACCAGATCAGCATGTCGATGCCCCGCACGAAATCGAACAGCCGCCGCACGAAGAACCGGACATATCCGGAGGGCGTGAAATTGCGTGCCGCCAGGAATGCCAGCGGCAGGGCCACGAAAGCCGCCGTGAAAGTGCCCAATACCGCCATCAGCAGGGTTTCCAGCAGGGCAACGAAGACATTGCCGTGCTGCCAGTCCGGATTGGTCCAGAATGTATCCAGGATCAGCAGCCAGTTGGCGGTACCCGGCTCCAGCTCTTCATCGCTCAGGGCCAGGTCCAGCACCTCGCCCGCCGTAAGGACGCTCAGCGGTGACCGGAACGGAAAGAAGAAATTCTCCCAGCCCGGGAAGTAGCGGTGCACCTCCATCTTGGCGCTGGAGACCTGAACCCGGCGGCCCAGGTCCGGACGGGCGTCGAACTTGGCGCTGGTGGCCCGCAGCCATTCGGGTTTCCTGCCCGGTGGCAGTTCGGTGATGACGCGGCCGTCCTGCACCGAAACCCGGATCAGGCCGTAGTCCGGGATATCGAAGGTCAGGGAGGTCGCGAGCATGGTGACCGAATAACCATCCTCCAGATCGATGGTCAGCTTCTCCCCATCCACGGCAACCCAGTCGGGCGGCGTCTGGTAGGTCGCCGTCCGCTCCCCTTCGATCGCGATGGCCGTGGTGCCGCGCCGCAGCATGCGGGTCACATGGACCTTGTGCGCCACCGCGTCAGTAGCCAGCAGCGCCGCCCGTTCCGGCTTGGCACTGTTGATCAGGGCCGGGACGTCGAAGGCGAACCAGGTGTAGGTCAGATAGACCAGCACGAGTGCCAGCATCGCGAACCCGATCCGCGTGGTCCGGCGCAAGGTTCGGGCAACGTTGTCGCGCTGCACCATCAGGCCGGAATCCAGGGTCATGCCGGTGGCGCTCATGTCAGTGCCTCCGTCTGCGCAATGCGCTGTCGCATCCATGACGACGCCTGGTCGATCAGGAAGATGGAGAAGATCAGCAGCACGAACAGTGCCGCGGTCTCGTCGCCCGACCCCTGCCCCCAGCCAATGGTCCGCCGCAGCTCCGACCCGATGCCGCCCGCGCCTACAAAGCCCAGGATGGCGGAGGCACGCACGTTGATCTCGAACCGCATCATGAAATAGCTGAGATAGTTCGGCAGCACCTGAGGCAGGACCGCGAAGCGCATCCGCTGGAACCAGCTGGCGCCACAGGCCCCCAGTCCCTCCACCGCCCGGGTGTCGATGTTCTCGTTCACTTCGGAGAACTGCTTGCCCAGCGCCCCGGTGGTGTGGAATGCCACGGCGATCATCGCCGGGATCGGACTGGAGCCCAGCACGAAGATCAGGAAAAGGGCGATAATCAGCTCCGGGAAGGCGCGCATCACGTCCATGATCCTGCGCGCGACCGGCACGACCGGCGGCCAGACATTGAGATTGCTGGCCCCCAGGAAGGCAAAGACCATGGCCCCGAGACCGCCCAGGATCGTTGCAACGGCGGCAATGTTCAGCGTCTCGATCAGCGCGGGCAGGAAGCGCCAGAGCAGGCCGGGAAACGCGGCACCTGAATCCCATGCTTCGGCGACGATCTCACTGGGATAGTCGAAGAACTTGGCCAGACCACTGATGAAGCCGCCGGAGTTCATCTCGTTTGCCTGTCCGTAGCCGCCCACCATGACGACAGTCAGCAGCACCAGGATTGCCGCGGAATAGAGTTGCCGCCTGCGCTTCATCTGCAGGATTTCGTCTCTCATGTGGGCAGATGCGATCATGAACAGGCGTACTCACAGCTGGACTGGAAGAAAGGTACTGGAAAAGGCGAACGGACGGCCCGGAACACGCCGGACCGTCCGTCCTGTCGTCAGCCAGACAGTCTCAGTTGGACTTCGCCTGGCGCGCGGCCACGATGACCTCGTAATCGGCATGGCTGATCGGAGCGATGGCCTTGATCTCACCGGCCATGAAGCCATAGGCGCATTCCGGGTCCATGGAGGGCAGGCTGGCCAGCATGGCCACCATCTTGATCTTCACGTCTGCAGGCAGACCCTTGCGCACCACGATCGGACCTTCCGGGATGACCTTGGAGCGCCAGATCTCGACCAGCTGGGTCATGTCGACCAGACCGGCATCGGCGGCCTTGCGGAAGGCACCGCTGTTGTAGCCGTCTTCCCAGTTGCCCAGGCCGTCGGCCCAGCTGACGCCACCTTCGATATCACCATTCTGCACGGCGACGATGGTCTGCTCATGACCGCCGGTGAAGACGACCTCACCGAAATGTTCACCGGACTTCATCGGGTAGCCGGCCGCGGGGATCTCGATGGACGGGATCAGGTAGCCGGAGGTCGAGTTCGGATCACCGAAACCGAACTTCTTCCCCTTCATGTCTTCCAGGTTCTTGATACCGCTGTCGACACGTGCAAAGCCGATGGAGTGATAGCCGAAGGAGCCGTCGGCGTTGATCTTGGTCAGCACCGGCTCGACCGCGTTCGGGTCCGTCAGGTAGACCTTGGCATAGGCGGAAGCGCCCAGCCAGGCCATGTCCAGGTTGCCGCCCAGCAGCCCCTCGATCACGCCATTGTAGTCGGCGGGGGCGAACAGCTTGGTCTCGACGCCCAGCACGGCCTCGGTCTTCTCGACCAGGCATTCGTTGCTGCGCAGGCGGTCGGAGGCATTCTCGCCGCCCAGGATACCGATGCGGAATTCGCTGATGCTGTCGTCAGCCAGAGCGACGCCGGACAGCATCGTGGCTGCGGCGGCGAGTGTCGCGATACGGGTGAAATTCATCGTCTTGTCCCTCCAGAGAATTGACTGATGTGGTGGTGGTGGTTGGTGGTTGGTGGTCGCCGTGATGGATCAGGCGGACGCTGCGACGGGGGTGAAGCCATGCGGCTGCCGTGCCCCGCGATCCAGTGCGGTGGATGTCATGGATTCATCGATCTCGTGATCCGCGCCGTAGATCTCGCGCACTGTCGCGGCACTCAGGGCGCTGGAGGGGCCATCGAAGACCAGCTCTCCCTGCCGCATCCCGATGACCCGGTCGCAATAGGCGCGTGCTGTATCCAGCGTGTGCAGGTTGCACAGCACCGTCATCTGATCGCGTTCATGTATCTGGCGCAGCGACTTCATCACCGTCTCGGCGCTCAACGGGTCCAGCGATGCGATGGGTTCGTCGGCCAGGATCATCCTGGGGTTCTGCGTCAGGGCGCGGGCAATGGCGACGCGCTGCTGCTGGCCACCGGAAAGGGTTTCGGCCCGCTGCAGCGCCTTGTCGGCAATGCCCAGCCGGTCGAGCGCCGCCAGCGCGCGGTCAATGTCCTCGTCACTGAAGATGCTGAACAGGCTGCCGATCAGGCCATGCCCGTTCAGCCGCCCGAGCATCACGTTGGTAACCACATTCAGGCGCGGCACCAGATTGAACTGCTGGAAGATCATGGCGCAGTCACGCTGCCAGGCCCGCTTTTCCCGCCCCCTCAGTTGCAGCACGTCAACATCGTTGACCATGACCGCGCCCGCGCTTGCCGGAGTCAGGCGATTGATCATGCGCAGCAGCGTCGACTTGCCTGCCCCCGAGCGACCGATGACACCGACCATCTGCGGACGTGCAACATCGAAACTGACATCCCTGACAGCCACGACACCGCCGCCGAACTGCTTCTCCAGCTTCCGCACTTCGAGCATCAATCCCTCCTGAACTTCAGGCAGCAGGTCTAGTGCTCAGCCATGAAACGCAGATGACATTCTGGTGAAGCTTTTGTGACGCGCGACAGTCATCCGGCTGCAACAGTCTGATGCGATCATCGGGACCGTTTGTCCGTATCGGGGAGGTCGGAATGACCATGAAGGCAGTCGAGCGACTTTTCACCCGCCTGGCGGAGCGTGGCAGCGGCAGCTATGGCCTCTCCGACGTCTCGCAACTGGAGCACGCGCTGCAGTCCGCCACGCTGGCCGAGGCGCAGGGCGGTAATGATGCCCTGGTGATTGCCGCCCTGCTGCATGACATCGGGCATCTGGTGACAGACACGGATGTTGCACTGGCCGACCAGGGAATCGACGACCGGCACGAGGTCGCGGGCGCGCGGACACTGGGTCTCGTGTTCGGACCGGCAGTGGCCGACCCGGTGCGGCTGCATGTGGCCGCCAAACGCGATCTCTGCACCGTGGAGCCGGACTACTTCGACCTGCTGTCCGCCGATTCCGTGCGCAGCCTGGAACTGCAGGGCGGCATCATGGACCAGGCCGAGCAGGAGGCCTTCGAGGCCGAACCGGGCCACCGGGCCGCGATCCAGCTGCGCCGCATCGACGATGCCGCCAAGGTGCCCGGGATGGAAACGCCTGTGTTGCAGGACTATCGGGACATGGCCAACGGTCTGGCCGCCGCGCATCAGGCCTGATCGATCACGATTTCGACGCGGTCGGCGGCGAAGCGGGTCTCCGAAAGCTGGATCGGGGCGCCTTGCAGATCCTCGTTCAGGGCGCGCGCGACCATGACGAGACCGTCATCCGTCAGGTCAAGCTCGGTTGCCTCCACCGGCAGGGCCCGTCGCGCCTCCAGCACCGTCGACCGGCGCACATAGTCGGCAACGCCGCAGGCGGCCAGTGCCTGGGTGATGGAGCCCGTGCGGTCCAGATGTCCGGGCAGGTCGGCAAAGCGGGCGGCATCGAACCAGTGCGTGGCGAAGCTGATCGGCGTCTCCTCTGCCATGCCACGGGTCTCCAGCATCACGACCTCGGCCCCGATGGCCAGTCGCAGCGCCTCCGCCACCACCGTGTCTGCCGCCACCCGCGCGTGGCGCAGCAGCATCAGCCGACCGGAACTGTTCTGCGCCTCCAGCGCCGTGGAGAAGCGTGTACGTCGGCCGATCGGATAGGTGATGCGCGGGCGCTGCACCACGAAGGTGCCGCGTCCACGCTCACTGCGGATCACCCCTTCGCGGCCAAGCGCGGAGAGGGCGGCCCGGACGGTATGGCGGTTGACGCTGAAGCGGCTGGCCAGCTCCGCCTCCGATGGCAGACGGCCATTCCGTTCTGCTGACCACAGTGCCAGGTCCTGGCGGATGCGGTCCGCGATCTGACGCCAGAGTGCCACGCCGCTGCGGCGACCCACGTCAGCCGTTTCCGTCAGATTGTCCGTCAGTTCCGTCACTTGCGCGGTCCCTGTCACATGCCTGTCACGCCGACACTATAACCGGATGACAGGGAAACAACAGTTGTCTATACAATTAGACAACTATGACGACCAACATCGGAGCAGGCCCCGTGAGCACCACCGAACCAGACCGTCAGCCCCGTCGCGAGCGCATGGCCGTGCTGGCCCGCGCGGAGGGCCGACAGTTGCGCGACCTCTGGGCTACGCTGCAGATCGACCCGACCTTCGAGATGGTGCGTGGACCGGAGACCGGACTGGCGACCGTGCGCGGGCGGATCAGCGGCGACGGTGCCCCGTTCAATTTCGGCGATGTGACCGTCACGCGCGCCACTGTCCGATTGCAGGATGGCGCGGTCGGTCATGCCTATCGCCTTGGCCGTGACCAGGGGGCGGCGCGCCTCTGTGCCGTCATCGACGCCCTGGCCGACGACGCGGCGATGGCGGCGACCATCG
>CAXBNO010000086.1:0-9513 GCA_963976775.1 uncultured Kordiimonadales bacterium | reverse complement strand
CTGGCAATGGAAGTATCTGCAGTTATCACTTTTCTGGAGGCAAACTGGGGCTGGTCGGCTCAACTGGCCGCATCGATGCTGGCCCCCACGGCGCTGGCGAGCACCCTGTTGAACCCAGCCCGGAAAGAGGAGATCGCACTCTGGCTCATGGGCGCGCAAACCGAACAGAACTGGTCGCGGAGTTTTGTCTGGCTGTTCGACGCCGTGTTCGGAGACCGTCACCTTTCCTGGCGCTGTTTTCTCAGATCGGCCATCGCCTCTCTGATCGCCGTGGTCCTGATCTGGATTCTGATGGGGGGGATACGGTGACCTCAAGGTCCGTGTGCAATATGATCGCACTGTCGACACTGTGACGCGGCAAGCGGTTGAAAGAGTAATCGTATGGATACAATATTAGCAGGAGTATAGAATGCAGGAATTTCCAGAAATAATAAATGAAACAATAAAATGTCCACAATGCGGAACAATAATGGGAGAAGATTATAGTAATTGCCCTTCTTGTATGTGGGAAAATCCCTATAAAAACATTCCAAAATCCGAAAGAAATACACATACTAACAAGTATGATGCAGATATTTCCGAAGAACAGAAAGAAGAATTCAAGAAAAAAGCGATTTCAAAAAGAAATTTAACTGATATTCCTGAATCAATAGTAAA
The DNA here is from genome assembly GCA_963976775.1 of uncultured Kordiimonadales bacterium. Lineage (GTDB taxonomy): Bacteria > Pseudomonadota > Alphaproteobacteria > Minwuiales > Minwuiaceae > Minwuia. The sequence continues at coordinate 8,856 of CAXBNO010000086.1, read as the reverse complement.
TGAAATTATTAGCTCCATAAAAATGACTACTGCATCAAAATTTTCACATCACATTGAGTACGATGAGATAGATATTGTTTGTGCAGATTGCGTATTTGGCATGAATGCCATAAAAGGGGTTCTTGTCGAAACCAGAGATATTTTAGGGGGTCGCTCTGGAACCGTTCAAAAATACTTAAGGGATGCAAGAAATATTGCAATTAGCGAGCTAAAAAAGGATGCATTTGAGCTTGGTGCTGATGGCATCATTGATGTAGACATAGAATACTGCCCAGCATCTGAAAGAGGAACAATGTTTATTGTTAAAGTATCTGGTACTGCCGTGAAATTATACTAGGGTCAAAACCCAATCAGCCTATTGGATTTGTTGGTCTGCCCTGATTCTCTGAGTGTCTGAATCGCTCTGGAGGATTTGAATGGTCCGGCTGTTCTGGCTTGATGATGCGCGGTGGGCGGCGATTGAGCCGGACTTACCGAAGAACCAACCTGGCGCGCGGCGTGTTGATGATCGCAGAGTGATCTCAGGTATCGTTCATGTGCTCAAGAGCGGGTGTCGCTGGTCCCATCGCCGCTTCCGGATGGATTTGATTGAGTCTCAACCCTAAGGGGCAGCCGCGGCCCTTCTCGGACCGGCCAATGTTTGACTGCTTCGGGATGATGAACGGGAGTTGCAGCGACAGACATCTTTCCGTGACGCCATGACCTGGCAACCTCAAATCTCAAATTTTGTGTTGCCTCAAATTTGAGGTTCGGCCATCATGCCGCCATCACATCCGCTGATGGAGGCTTCAGATGCCGATCGACGAAACCCGCCGCCGCGACCGTGACACGGTCCTGATCGAGCGCATGGCGAACCACCTGGTCGCCATCCGTGCCGTCAAGCGCAATGCCACCGTCCGGGACATGCTGCAGCGCGGCTGGACCCGGGAAGAGGTCCGCCGTCTGGGGGACCGTGCAGTCCGCCGCGCCGAAACCCTGATGGCCGGACAGGCGGGGCAGGCGGCCTGATGCGCGGCACCCCTTGCGCCGTCGCGACCGATCCTGACCGTCATTCCTTCACACAACGACAGGTCCCGTCGGTCACGGCGGATCAGTCCATGCCACCGGCCACGGTCATCCGGTCGTCGGAATCCCTGCTGCGACAGGTCTGGGCCGCGCGGCCCTTCGACTGGCAGTCCGGTGACCCGGCCCTGGCCGATGCCCTGCGCGGCGTTCGCACCTTCCTGATCCGGAATGGAGACCTCCGATGACCGAGGTCGTTGCCGCGGACCATCTGCGCCAGATCATCGAACGCATCGAACGTCTGGAGGAAGGGAAGGCGGCCCTGACCGCCGATATCCGTGAGGTCTACATGGAGGCGAAGTCTCACGGCTTCGAACCGAAGATCGTCAAACAGGTCATTGCCCGCCGCAAGCGGGACCGGGATGAGCAGCAGGAAATGGATGCCGTCCTGTGCCTTTACCTCGAAGCACTGGGGGAACCTTCATGAACGTGACCACCCTGCATCCCGCCGCCGCAAGCCATCACGCCATGGCCACCAACCGGCCCTGGCTGCTGACCGCGTCGGGGGGCATCTACCACTTCCTTGATCCCGACCCGGCAGACCTGCACTGGGCCGACATCATCGAACCGCTGGCGCGCCTGCCACGCTTCGGAGCCCATAGCCAGGGCGCCCCGTTCTCCATCGCGCAGCACAGCTGCATGGTGGCGGAAATGGTCTCACCGCCGGAGCGGCCCTGGGCCCTGTTGGCGGAGGCGCATGCCGCCCTGCTGGGGCCGGTTCTGCCCCCGGTCGCCAACGCCATGACCGCGGCGACGATCCGGCAGGCCCGGCAACGCAACCTGCCCCCGCTGCCCAGCATCAATACCCAGCGGGAAGGGCTGATGGATCTGGTCACTGCCGCCCATGTCGCCATCTGCCGCTTCGCCGGTGTCGAGCCGCCGGATCGCGGCATCGCCGACCGGGTGGCCATGGCGGACCGCTACGTCACCGCCCGCGCCGTCCACTGGCTGCTGCCGGAGGGATCGGGCAAGGATCTGTGGCGGCGAAACGACCCCGAACTGTTCAGCCTGCCGAAGGGCAGGGCCATCCGGCCATGGAGCTGGGAAGCCGCGGCGGCCATGTATGCCGACGCCCTGGCCCGTGCCATTCCGGCCTTCGACGGGCGGGTCTGACATGGCCGGTTCCGTGAACAAGGTCATCCTGGTCGGCAATCTCGGCCAGGACCCCGACATCCGCAACGGCACCAACGGGGACCCGATCGCCAACCTGTCGGTCGCCACGTCCGAATCGTGGAAGGACCGCAACACCGGCGAACGGATCGAACGCACCCACTGGCACCGGGTCGTCATCTTCAATCCCCACCTGGCGAAGATCGCGCAGGACTACCTCCGCAAGGGCGCGAAGCTCTATCTGGAGGGGCAACTGCAGACCCGCAAGTGGACCGACCAGTCCGGCACCGACCGCTACACGACGGAGGTCGTGCTGAACCGGTTTCGCGGTGAACTGCAGATGCTGTCATCTCCCGGCGGACGACTGTCGGAAGACAGCTATGGCCAGCCCGGGGCGGCCAGCTCCCGCACCGCCTCCGGCGACGACTACGCCCGCGCCCGGGACGGCACCGGACCCTCATCCGGATCCGGGGCAGGGGGCACCGCCCCCGATCTCGACGATGAAATCCCCTTCTGACGCCAGGTGAGACCCATGAACGCGCCAACCCACCACGACGCCGGTGCCGGATTCCAGGCGTCACCGCCGGAAGGGGCCACCCGATGAACACCCTGTTCCTGCTGATGGCGCGCCATGACGGCAAGCCGGTGATCTCGGTCGATGACATCTGCGCCGACTACTTCACCCACCTGAACCCGGTGAAATTTCTGCGCAAGGTGCGGCTGGGGGAGATCGATCTGCCCGTCGTCGCCATGGAAGACAGCCAGAAAGCCGCCCGTGGCGTGCATCTGGAGGATCTGGCGAAGTATCTGGATGCCCGCCGTGCTGCCGCCGCGCGGGAATGCCACCGCCTCCGGTCCTGATTCAGTCCGCCGAAAGCCGCCCGATCCAGGGCCAGTCCTGCCACTTGTCTCCGGTCTGGCGCAGGTGGGCATAGCGCTGCAGCGATGACCAGCTGCGGTGCCCCGAGACCTGCGCGGCCTGGGGGATCGTCATCCCCATCTCGAACAGCCGCGAGACACCTTCGTGCCGCAGGTCGTGAAATTTCAGGTCATTGATCCCCAGCACCTTGCAGGACCGGGTGAAGTGGCTGCTGATCGTCTGCGGATTGAACGGCAGGATGCGCGCGTCGGTGCGGGGCACCGCCCGGATCAGGTCCAGCGCCGGCGGCGGCAGGCTGCACCAGACGTTGTTCCCGATCTTCTCGCCCGGATGCTTCATGTCGCGGACCATGACCCGCGCGCCCTCGATGTCCAGATCAGCCCAGCGCATGGTCGTCAGTTCTGCCTGGCGACGGGTCGAGAACAGGGCAATGGCCATGATCGCCCGCATCGGAATCATGGCCGGCCGCCGCACCTCCGCATCCGCGAACCGCGCCATCAGCATATCCATTTCGGCCACGGTCACACGCCGATCGCGGGATGTGCTGCGCGCCGTCAGCCCCAGCCGCCGACAGACGACCTGTGCCGCCTTGATCTCCGCCGCCGCCAGCGGATAGCCCCACGCCGGCTCCGCCACCGCGAACACGGCCGCCAGGTGCGACAGGTAGTTCTGCACCGTGGCCGGATCCCGCTCCGCCGCCAGCTCCCGGGCGAACGCCACGATCTCCACCGACGTGACATCGGCACAGACCGTGTCGGCGATATCGAAGGTGCAGATGGTGCTCAGGACCTGGCGTTTGGTCCGGCCCAGGTCCCGCATTGATTCGGTGATGTAGCGCCCGATCGCATCCCGCAGCGTCCGCCCCCGGACCTTCAGCCGCCGCAGATCGCCCGGCATGGCCTTGATTTCCGCCTCGCGTCGCCGCCCCCAGTCCTCCGCATCACGCCGCCGGTTGAAGGTTTTCGATTCGGTATGTGCCAGCTTGCCGTGACGAAACGCCCGGACTTGTGCAAAATACCCGACCGACCCATCGGCCCGCCGCCGTTCCGTGACCGACGCCATACTGCATCACGCCCCCATTCACTGCATCATATGATGCAGCAATAGCATAAAACGGGCAAAAACCGCACAAAATGAGAGGCATCAGAGCCGTCTGCTGATCCAGAGATTGGGTAAATATGGACGATAATTCAAATACTTACACCGATTTCCGCTTTTCCGTCGCCCCGATGATGGATTGGACGGACAGGCATGACCGGTACCTGCTGCGCGTGATCTCGCGGCGGGTGCGGCTCTATACGGAGATGGCGACGACGGGGGCTCTGATCCACGGGCCGCGGGAGCGGTTGCTGCGCTTTGACCCGTCGGAGCATCCGGTGGCGTTGCAGCTTGGTGGCTCCGATGCCGCCGAGCTGGCGGACTGTGCGGTGATGGGCGCGGATGCCGGGTACGACGAGATCAACCTGAATTGCGGCTGTCCCTCCGACCGGGTGCAAAATGGAGCGTTCGGCGCGATCCTGATGCGAAATGCAAGTCATGTCGCGGAATGTATCGCGGCGATGAAGGCGCATGTCCCGGTTCCGGTCACCGTCAAGTGCCGGATCGGCGTCGATGAGCAGGAACCGGAGGAGGTGCTGCCGGACTTCGTGCGCCGGGTGGCGGACGCGGGCGCTGATGCGGTGATCGTGCATGCCCGCAAGGCCTGGCTTTCGGGTCTCAGTCCGAAGGAGAATCGTGATGTGCCGCCGCTGGACTATGGTCTGGTGCACCGGCTGAAGGAGCGGTTTCCCGACCTTCCGATCATCCTGAATGGCGGGCTGGAAACGCTGGACGCTGCGGCGGTGCACCTGGATCGACTGGATGGCGTCATGCTGGGCCGGGCCGCCTATCACCGGCCCATGCTGCTGGCGGAGGTGGATCGGCGCTTCTTTGGTGAGGCGACACCGCCACCGGATCTGGCAGCCGTCATCGACGGCTATCTGGAGCATGTCGAGCGCGAGATGCTGTCGGGCACACCGCTGCCGCACATGACCCGCCACATGCTGGGACTGGCGCACGGCATGTCGGGCGCCCGAACCTTCCGACGGATTCTGGGCGAGGATTCCCGTCAGCCCGGCGCGGGGCCGGAAACGATCCGCCGCGCGCTTGCCGCCGTGGATCTCACGGCAGCCCCGGTGGCTGCCTGAGCAAGGTCGGGCTTTCCGAATGCGCCGTGAAACGGCAATGTGGCCCGCGTCTTGCCTAGTGTTATTGTGCAATGAAGTCTCCGAAGGGACGACAGGACATGTCAGCACTGAACGACACATCAACGGTTGGGGTCCGCCGCAGCCTGAACACGCCGCCCGTCGGCGGGGTTCGGCGTGGTGGCCCGGGGCATACGAATGCTCCCGCTGATCGTGCTGCACCCAGGGCGTCGGCTCGGGCAGGGAAGCCCGCCGCGTCGGCCCGGGCCGCCGAGACGGTTTCGGCAACGGCTCCCGAGACCGGCAATGTCGATACCAGCCTGCGCGACCGGATCAACCGTCTTTCGACGGCCCGCACCAACCTGCTGCGCCGCAGGGGAACGAGTGTCCCTGCCAAGGAGCCGGTGACGACTGCCACGGCGCCGCAGATGCACCCGGTGGAATCCACTCCGCCGGAGGCCGTTCCGGCATTCGATGTGCCTGAAGACGTCGAGATCGAGACAACGACCGGTGAGGTCGTGGGGGAGGTTGATCTGACCCGTCCGATGGCGGCCCCGTCATATCCCGCCGAGGAGCGCCATCCGCCCAGGGAAAGTGCCACACCACACCTGCGCCAGTCCGCCCGCCGCAGAAGCGCGGATGAACGACAGGAAGCGTCGCGGAACACCGCCGCTGCCGATGCGCCAGGCCTGCCGGCGACCCGGCGCGGCAGCGCACCCGATGTGGCGCAGAATGCCGTGCATGAAGTCTCCGGATCAGGCCGTGCCGACGCATCCGCTATGAAGTCGGAGATCGAAACCCTGCGTCGGGAGATTGCCGACCTGCGACGCGAAATGCGTGACCTTCGTGAGGCGGGACCTGGCGGGCTGGGCCCTGTGGAGCGGGCGGTTCAGCGACTGTCGCAGCGCCTGGACCGGCTTGACGGCGGGGCGCAGCCACTGATTGCCGATGGTCAGCTGGAAATCCGGAAACCGAGGCGTTCCGGCTTTCTGGGGTGGTTCAGCGGTCGCCGCTGATCACTGTTGTGCGCGCGGAGCTGTCCCCGGGGGGCAGAACACGTTCGACCGGCAGCAGGATGTGGGCCGATGTACCCTCGTTCGGTGTGCTGACCAGTTCCAGCGTGCCACCGTGCAACTGACAGAGATTTTCCGCGATGTTGAGGCCGAGTCCGGTGCCTTCGTGAACGCGGGTGGTGTGATTGGCGGCCTGCCCGAACGGCTGCATCGCCAGTTGCAGTTCCAGCGGCGTCATGCCGATACCCGTGTCGGTCACCGTGATCGCGAAATGATCATCCGTGAACCCTGCGGTAACGGTGACCCTGCTGCCCGCCTTGCTGAATTTCACGGCATTGGACAACAGGTTCACCAGCACCTGACCCAGCCGCCTCTCGTCGCATCGCAGCATGACATCCGGCGCATCACTGGCCGGGCGCAGCTCCACACCTGAGCGCTTCGCCTGCGGCCGAACGTTGTTCAGCGCCGCATCGACAAGTTCACCCAGCGGAACCACGTCGGCTGCGAGTTCGATCTGACGGGCCTCGACCTTGGCAATGTCGAGAATGTCATTGATGATCCCCAGCAGGTGGCGACCGCTCTGGCGAATGTCCGCGGCATATTCGGAATAGCGTTCGTTGCCGATGGGGCCGACGATCTGCTGCTCGATCAGTTCCGCGAAACCGATGATGGCATTCAGCGGCGTGCGCAGTTCGTGGCTCATGTTGGCCAGGAAGGCGGTCTTGGCCAGGTTCGCCTGTTCCGCCTCCTCCTTCGCCTCCATCAACTGCTTCTCGGTCATGATCTCCCGCGTGGCATCGCGACCGCTGCCGCGATAGCCGGCGAACTGGCCGTCGGCGTCGAATACCGGTGTCCCGCTGATCGAGACATAGACCTTGCCCTTGCGCGGATGCATGCGGGGGTGGATGAAGTCGCGAAAGGGTTCGTGGGCTTCCAGTTGCGCGACATGGTTCCACCAGTCGGCCAGCGATGTCACTTCGTCGGTCACCGGGTCGCCCTGTTCCAGCATCTGCCGTCGGCTGTGACCCAGCAGCAGGTTGGGTGAGACACCGGCTACTTCCTCGAACTGGTCCGAGAACCAGCAGAACCTCAGCGCGGAGTCCTTCTCCCAGAACCAGTCCGTACCCGCCCACGCAAAGTCCAGCAGGCGCCGGTCGGCACTGTAGGGTGCCGGGACATCCGGCGGCGTCTTGCCTGATGACTCATGGGCCATGACGGACGCGCGGCTGTCGCTCTTCTTGGCTGGAGAGTTCATGGGACCTGCTGTTCATGCTTCAACCTTCTGTATGGCCTTCCGGGTCCTACAATTCTGTTAATGGTTGATTTGTGTCTCACGCATGGCTTGACCCATAATAGAGGCCCACGGTGTGGCGCGCCTCCGCGAAGAACAGCCATCGCTCAAGGAATGCCCCGAGCAGGAAAAGGACGGTGACCAGGGCCGCCGGGACGGGCACGTCCGCTGCACCGAGAGTCAGGGATACCAGCAGCGCAGTCAATGGCAGGCTCAGGAGTGCCTGCGAGATCCGTCGCAGTCGCACCGCGTGGTTTCGTGCGACCCGGAAGCCCATTTCCTCGGTCAGCCAGTTCTCGGTCACATGCGGTCGCTCGAACAGGCTGACGTCGCCGGGCTTTCCCAGCCCTGTAGCCGTCGCGACCGTCGATGCGGAGGGTGCGGCCAGATTCCGCCACCAGAAATGCTTCATTGCCATCAGCCCGAGAAGTGCCAGCGCCATGACCAGGCTGACCGGCATCGGGACGGGCGTGCCGACCATGGTCTGCAGGGCAAGGCAGAAGGCACCGCCACCGGTGATGGCGGCCAGCAGATAGACCGCACTGGTCATGGGCGTGGCCCAGGCGCGCACGGCCCGGATGGTCTGGTAGATCATGCCGGTGCAGAACACGGTGATCATTGATACGACTGCTGCAAGCACCGCAGCGGCGTGCCAGTGACGCCCCTCGACGAACAGTCCCCAGAGCGTGACCAGCAATGGCAGGTAGGTCGCCAGTGCCGCGACGCCTTCGCGACTGAGCCAGCTTGTCCGCCACTGACTGAGTGCGAAGCGTGCCCGGGCGGGTGACTTCAGATGCAGGGTTGAACTGAGCAGCCCCGCACTGATCATGACGAAGGCGAGCGGGTAGCCGAGCCGTGCCACGGCAAGGTCGGGCTGCAGCAGGGCGTTCAGGGCCAGCCAGACCACCAGCCCGTAGCCGGTTCCCGACAGGACCGTGAAGCAGATCACGGAGAATGCCGGCTTCATGGCAGCTTCTCCAGCGCGCCGTCGAGCCACTTCCAGAATCCCGTCAGCGGCGGGCCGTCATCAACCGCCCGCGCGGGCGTTGGCAGCGCTGTGCGTTCCCGCGGCGGCAGGTACTTGTTGACCGGGCGTGTGCCCTGTTCCGGCATCAGGTCATAGCCGCCGCGCGCCGCGACCAGCAGGCTGACCTCCGATTCCGGATCGGCCAGGTCACCGAAATGGCGGGCGCTTGAGGGGCAGGTGCGCACGCAGGCGGGAATCCGGTCCTCTTCGGGCAGGTCCTCGCTGTAGATGCGGTCCACGCATAGGGTGCACTTCTTCATGACCCCGGCCACCGGGTCCATTTCGCGCGC
>CAXBNO010000085.1:0-9533 GCA_963976775.1 uncultured Kordiimonadales bacterium | reverse complement strand
CATCGGCTCCCTCGGGTCGCGCGGCACGCATGCGAAGCGGATTCAGCGGCTCGAAACGGCCGGCTTCGACGAGAGCCGGCACAGCCGCATCCATGGGCCGGTCGGTCTGAACATCGGTGCCAAGTCCCCGGCGGAAATCGCCGTCTCCATCATGGGACAGGTGACCGCCGCACTGCGCGGAGCCGCGGCGTGATCTTCGGTCGCCTGCCGCTGGAGGAGGCTCTGGGTGCCTGGCTTGCCCATGGCCTGACCATCGACGGGCGACGCCGCAAGAAGGGCCATGCGCTGACTGCTGCCGACATCGCATGGCTGGACGCCAACGGGACCGCCAGCGTGCTGGCCGCCCGCGCCGGACCGGGAGACATCGCGGAGGACGTGGCGGCAGAGCAGGTGGCCACCGCCAGTGCAGGCGACGGCACCCGCACCAACGCCCCCTTCACGGGTCGCTGCAACATCTACGCGGAGGCGGCGGGAGTCGTGCTGATCGACCGTCCGGTGATCGACGCCATGAATGCCGTGCACGAGAGCATCACCATCGCCACGGTCGAGCCCTGGGCAACCGTGGAGGCCGGGCAGATGCTGGCCACCATCAAGATCATTCCCTTCGCGGTTCCGGCTGAAACCGTTGCAGCGGTGGTGGGACTGGCCCGGGGGGCCGTCGCCCTCGCCGCCTTTGCGCCACACAGGGTCGGCGTCATCGCCACGCGCCTGCCTGAAACAAAGCCGTCCGTAATCGCCAAGGCTGCCGACGTCATGGACCTGCGCCTGCGCCGCGTCGGCAGTTCGGTGGGCGATGTCGAGACAGTCGACCATCACGAGGACGCGCTGGCGGACACCATCCGGTGCCAGCATGCGCGCGGCAACAACCCCATCGTGATCTTTGCCGCCTCCGCGATCACCGACCGCCGGGACGTGATTCCCGCCGGGATCGTCGCGGCAGGAGGCACGATCCGGCACTACGGAATGCCCGTCGATCCGGGCAACCTGATGCTGATCGGCGACCTGCAGGGGGTGCCGGTCATCGGCGCACCCGGCTGCGCCCGCAGCCCGAAACCGAATGGCTTCGACTGGGTTCTCAACCGCCTGCTCGCCGGACAGGACGTGGATGCGACGGCGGTCATGGGGATGGGGGTCGGCGGCCTGCTGATGGACACGGTGCAGCGCGGTGCGCCGAGAGACGGAAAGACGGACATGGACTCAGGCGCACAGAGAATGCCGCGCGTGGCCGGTATCGTGCTCGCGGCAGGGCAGTCACGCCGCATGGGCACGGACAACAAGCTGCTGGCCGACGTGGGCGGCAAACCCATGCTGCTCCACGCCGTCGAAGCCGTGGAGGCCAGTGCCGCAACACCGCTGATCGTCGTCACCGGACATGAGCCGGAGCAGGTCACCGAGGCACTCGGCAAGGAAAGGCCGGTCACCATCACGCACAACCCGCGTTTCGCGGAGGGGCTGAGCACATCACTTGCAACAGGAATCGCCGCTGTCCCGGAGAGCTGTGACGGGGCGCTGGTCTGCCTCGGCGACATGCCCCGTGTCACCTCAGCCCTGCTGGACCGCATGATCGCCGCCTTCAACCCGGTGGAGGGCCGCGCCATCGTCATCCCGACCCGGCACGGCAAGCGCGGCAATCCGGTGCTGTTCGACCGGCGCTTCTTCGCTGCGATCCGCGATGTTGCAGGCGACACCGGCGCCCGGCACCTGATCGGTCAGCACGAGGATCTGGTGGCGGAGATCGCCGTGGATGATGACTCCATCTTCATGGATGTCGATACGCCCGAGGCGCTGGCGAGGATACGGGACTGATGGCTTTCGATGTTGCAGCCGTCCGTGCGCAGTTTCCGATCCTGAACCACACGGCTGACGGCCTGCCCCCGCTGCACTATCTCGACAATGGTGCCACGGCACAGATGCCGGACGCGGTGCTGGCCGCGATGCAGGCGCATGAGACAACTTCCCGGTCCAACGTGCACCGCTCGGTTCACCGGCTGGCGGAGGCCGCGACCCGTGCCTACGAGAGCGCACGCCAGACCATGGCGCGTTTTGTCGGGGCGGCGGCGGAGGAAATCGTCTTCACCTCCGGCACCACGGCGGCCATCAATCTTGTCGCCCATTGTTTCGGCGCACGGCTGCAGGCGGGGGACGAGATTCTGGTCTCCGTCCTGGAGCATCATTCCAACATCGTGCCCTGGCAGATGCTGCGGGACCGCAGCGGCATCGTGCTGAAGGCCCTGCCCGCGACCGACGACGGGCGCATCGACCTTGACCGGCTGGAAGATCTGGTGACGCCGCGCATGCGCCTGATCGCGCTGACCCACGCCGCAAATGTCACCGGCGCGGTGACCGACGTTGCCCGTGTGGTGGAGGCCGCGCAGTCCGTCGGCGCGGAGGTGTTGCTGGACGGTGCCCAGATGGTGCCGCACGGGCCGCTCGACGTCACCGCCCTCGGCATCGGCTTCTATTGCTTCTCCGGTCACAAGATGTTCGGTCCGAACGGCGTCGGCGTACTCTGGGGCCGGTCCGACCTGCTGGCCGATATGCCCCCGTTCATGGGCGGCGGCGAGATGATTGCCCATGTTTCACTCGACCGGACCCGTTATGCCGAGCCACCAATGCGCTTCGAGGCCGGGACACCCCCAATCGCTCCCGCAATCGGCCTGGCGGCCGCTGCGGAATGGCTGACCGGCCAGGACCTTGCGGGGGCGGAGGCGCATCTGGCGACCCTGACGGCCCAGGCCATCGACGGTCTTTCGGCCATGAAGGGGGTCAGCGTCATCGGCCCCTCCGGATCGCAGGCGCGCCTGCCCGTGATCTCCTTCACCATGGACCCGCTGCATCCGCATGATGTGGCCCAGATCCTGGACAGCCATGGGGTGGCCGTGCGTGGCGGCCACCATTGTGCCCAGCCGTTCATGGACAGCCGCGACATTGCGGGCACCGTCCGCGCCTGCCTCGCGCTCTACAATGACACGGATGACATTCACGCCCTGCTGCACGGGCTGGAACAGGTGAGGGCGATGCTGTGAGCGAGATCTATCAGACCGCATTCCTGAAACTCGCCGGGCGAGCCAGCGGCGCCGGACGGCTCGATGCCCCGGACGCGACGGCGACCACCCACAACCCCATGTGCGGCGACCGCATCACGATGGACCTGAAACTGGACGGGGACCGGATCGTTGCGCTCGGGTACGAGATCCGGGCCTGCCTGGTGTGTCAGGCCTCGGCCTCGGTCGTCGGTGAAACCGCTGTCGGACGGACCCTGAGCGACCTGTCCGAACAGCGCGAAGCGATTCGCGCATTCCTGAAGAGCGAGTCCGACGCCCCTGACGATTACAGCGATTTCGAGCCCGTGAAGGCCCACATCAGCCGCCATCACTGCGTTCTGCTGCCCTATCAGGCCATTCAGGATGCTGTTTCAGCCATGATCAGGGATTGAGCGACCGTGGCATCCGGGCCGTCAGACGGTGGTTTCAGCGCTTGCGGAAGAACTGCGCCGCACCCCATCCCGCCAGGCAGGCGACAATGACGGCGAAGATGCCGTAGAGCGCCGGCTGACGACGGGAGAAGATGAAGATCGCCCGCTCGATGCCCGACTTGTCGATGATGATCGGTTTGGTTTCACCGACCACGACCTGGCCATCCTGAAACAGGTAGATCTGGGCATTGTAGTTGCCGACAGGCACATTGGCCGGGAACGGGATCGTGGCGCGAAACAACCGGTCATAGATGACGGCGACCGCCCCTTCATCGGAACTGTAGAGGCCGTTCTCCAGCCTGCGGCGACGGATGGCGTCGGCAAAGACATCGCTCGCTTCCGGCGTCGATGTCTCGCCGGTGAATTTCAGGCTGCTGATGCCGATCCCGTTGCGGCGCAGGATGCGCTCGCCGGCGATCTCCGAAAGCGGGCGGTTGGAGGCAATGGCGTAGAAGCCCGGCACCCCCCTGTAACTGGCAGCATCCGTATTGAGCCAGACACCACCGACGCGACCCTTGCGCCGGACGGTCAGGTCCTGATCCGGTCCGCGCACGACGATCACCACGTCACCACCCCCCTCGCCAAGCGCCCCGAACAGCAGCAGTTCCGTGCCGGTGTAACTGGAGGTAATGCCGATCCGGTGGGAGGAGATATCGCTGACCAGTATCGCATCCGCATGCGCCGGAACGCTGCTGGCCAGAAGCACGGAAATGGCGATCAGCAACTGCCGCATCACTCGGCCCTGCCGATCGACAGGCTGTAGAGATCTTCAGGGGTCAGGAACAGGTCGATCCCCAGCTTGATGCAGACCGCCAGCACCATGGCCGCCAGCAGGAACCGCAACTGCTCCGCCTTCAGGTTGACACCGACGCGCGAACCGATCTGCGCCCCGATGACCGACCCGGGCAGCAGCAGCAGCGCCAGCAGCACATCCACTGTCTGGGTGTTGATCGAATGCATGATGGTCACCGCAGCGGTGACGAAGGTGATCTGGAACAGCGACGTTCCCACCACGACAGCCGTGGGCATGCCCAGCAGGTAGATCATGGCAGGCACCATGACGAAGCCGCCCCCCACACCCATGATCGCGGCCAGCAGTCCGACCAGGAAGCCGACACCGAGTGGCGGCAGGGCGCTGATGTAGAGCTTGGAGCGGCGGAAGCGCATCTTGAATGGCAGGCCATGCACCCAGTAGTGCTGCCGCATGCGCCGTCTCGGCGACCCGCGGCGCTGGCGCAGCAGCGCACGCGCGCTCTCCACGAACATCAGCGAACCGATGATGCCCAGGAAGACCACGTAGGAAAGACGGATCATGAGATCGATCTGCCCCAGACTCTTCATCCAGGCAAAGATCAGACTGCCGAAGAAGGATCCGACAAGCCCCCCGGCCAGCAGCACCAGCCCCATCTGGATATCGACATTCTTGCGTCGCCAGTGACCGATGGCCCCCGACACACTGGCCGCGACGATCTGGTTGGCCTGGGTGGCCACGGCCACGGCGGCCGGTATGCCCATGAAGATCAGCAGCGGCGTCATCAGGAAGCCGCCGCCAACGCCAAAGATGCCCGAAAGGAAGCCGATTCCCGCACCCATGCCGATCAGCAGCAGGATGTTCACGGGCATCTCGGCAATGGGGAGATAGATCTGCACCGGGCGCGCCTAGCCTGTCAAAGGCCGCATACCGACAATCTGCCGATACGACGTCTCAGTTGCCGAACAGTCTTCCCAGCCCGCTGCCACGGCGCTCATGCGCTTGGTCCGCCTCTTCCGTCCTGTATCCACCGCTCATTCGCATGACGGCACGTTCCAGCGGCTGCACCGAGGCCGCCGCCTTCTCCGCAGCGTCGGCAGCGCGGCGCACATCCTGCGACAGGCTGCCTATATCCTGCAATTGCCTTGAAAGTTCCTGCACCGGTTCCGCCACAGGCAACAGGAGCCCAAGGTAGTCATGGATGAGCAACTTGATCTCGTCCAGTTCTCCCTGCAGCCGCGTGCTCAGCTCCGTCGGGGCCTCCTGCACTTCACTGAGATGTGTCGTCTCGACACTCTCGCTGGCAGGCCGCGCCTGCTGGAACGTGGCTTCAAGTGCCTCGCGCTGGGCGTCGAGCTGCTCCTGAATCGCCGCAAGCAGCACCTCGTTGGCCAGCGCCGGCAACTGTGCGGTGTCGGCAGCGCTCTCGCGCGATCCAAGCTGTTCGGCAACCGCGTTGCGGATCGTCCGGTTGAGCCACTGGCCAAGCGTCAGCCCTGCCCGGCGCGCGGCGACCTTGGCAGCCTCACGCGTCTCGGGCTCGACTCCACGTACGCTCCAGGGGGTTTCTGATGACATTTTCTGCTTCAGGGCTCATCGGACATGATTCGGTCAGTGTGCCCACAGTCAGACTGAATCGGCAAGGAATCCACGGGGCTCAGGGCATTATCCGCCGGATTGAAGGGCCCGCAGGACCGTCTCCGTGATCTTGCCCGTGACCTGCATCGCATTGTCTGCCTCGAACAGGCGAATGGCTTCCCTGGTCTGTTCTCCCGGCAGTCCGTCAGGCTCTCCCGGATCATAGCCGCGCGCAATCAGCAGCCGCTGGATCAGACGGATCTGGTCGCGGCGGCGGATCTCGCCCGAACCGGCCGCAGATTGCGCGGCAGATGATGTTGCCTGATCGGAGGTGGCCTGGAACTGCTTCACCGGCCTGAATGCCGCGATCCGCTGATCCTGCTCGGCCCGTTCCTCCGGCGAAATCAGGGCTGCGACATTCTCCTGATTGCCGGCCGCATCCCGGTCCCCCTGACCCGCGGCAATGCCAAACCAGAAATAGGCCTGCGCATCGTCACGCGGCACGCCCAGTCCACCCATGTAGAGCGAGGCCAGATTGTACTGCGCATCCAGTACCCCCTGCTCCGCCGCTTCGCGGAACCAGCGGGCTGCCTGGAAGTAGTCCGGACGTTCCTGCTCCTCCCCGACATAGACCTGGCCGAGGAAGTTCTGCGCCTCCGGATGGCCGGCGCGGGCGGCCGCGTGAAACCAGACCTTCGCCAGATCCACATCCTTCGCGACGCCGACCCCCTGGCGGTAGAAGATGCCGAGATCGACCTGTGCAGGGACATTCCCCTGTTCCGCCGCCCGCTGGAACCACTGCGCCGCTTCCGCATAGCTGACACCGACACCGTCGCCGTCACGGTAGCGGACGCCAAGCTGGAACTGCGCCGCCGCATCACCGGCGTCTGCGCGCGCCCGCAGAGCCGCGAGATCATCCTCGACCGCTGCTTCTGCGGCAGGGGCAGTCGGGGCAGCAACTGCCGCAGGCGCCGCAGCAATCTGTTCAGGTGCCGAGGATGTCTCAGGCTCCGAAGGTGCGGTCGGCGCAGGCGCAGGCGACGGCGATGGCGATGGCGATGGCGTCGCCTCCACGGGCGCCGTGGCCAGTGGCGCGGGGCGTCCCGGTGCCGGTTCGGCAAGGGGCGTGCTTTCCTCCGGTTCGCTTGCTGCCACGGGTGACTCGGATGTGCCGGAGACCGACGCGGTTTCCGAAGCCGCTGATGGTTCCTCATCACCCACGGGGACCATGTCGGTCAGAGTCGCAATGGCCTGACGACCCTGCGCGATCCAGTCATTGAAACGCGGGTCACCGATGGCGAAGAAGCCGCCCACAAGGACCGCCAGAAAGATCAGGGCAAGCACCAGATAGCCAGCACCTCGGCGGCTGCGACGGGGCCGATCCGGTATCGCGTGACCCGCCGCCATGGGTCCGGACGCCGCCATACCTGCGCCAGGCCGGTCCACGGGCGAAGCGGCCATCTTCGCGGATCCCGCGTAACCGGTTTCGATCTCGTGGCCGGAATCCCGCTCATGGCCGGAATCCCGCTCGTGGCCGGGCTCCCTGGGCGCGGACCGCGGGGCCGGGCCGTCGCCGCCAGACAGCAGGCTTTCCACGGGCACTATCCGCCTTGGCCGATCCGGTGGCGCGGCAGCAGCAGGAATATCTGTGTCGGAATCACCGGCATCCGCGCCGGGAAGCTCGGGCTCACGCGGCTCCGGTGCCGCCACGGAGGTATCATCCGGCTGGTCCGCCTCCGCATCCGCGTTGAAGGCGGCGAAGGACTCCGGCTCATCCTGCGCCATGGGCCCGGACGCCGCCGTCGCGGTTTCCGGGGAAGCTTCTTCGCCGCGCATATCCTCTTCTGCCGCGCCGCGGGCCATTTCGAAGTCAGGCCGGTCGTCATCGTCGAGGTCACCGGTATTCTCGGTCGGCAGGTCGCGCAGGATCGGCTCGACACGTCGACTGACCGACTGGCGGTTCGCCGTCAGGTCGTGCAGTGCCTGAATGGCGCCGGGCGCAGGTCGCTGCATCGGCGCGTCGTCATCGTCGGGTTCTCCCGCATCCACGGCGTCCGGCTCGACCTGATCACTGCCGGGCTCCGGATCCGAAGCCTGCGCTGGCGAGGCCCTCTTCTCGGCAGGCAGTTCATCCGGTTCAGGCTCGGGTTCGGGTTCGGGTTCGGGTTCGGGTTCGGGTTCGGGTTCGGGGGCGGTGACCGCAACCGGTTCCGGCGCTGGCTGAACGGGCGATTTCTGCGCCTGTTCAAGCTGCCGTTCCACATCCGCCAGCTTCGCGAGTACGGGTGCCAAGGCGGCGGCGACCGCGCCACCGATGTCGGGAGCGGCTTCCCAGCCGCTGGATCAGACGGATCTGGTCGCGCAGTTGGTCGAGCCTCGGGTCTTCCGGCAGCGGTTCCGCCGTCGGCGCGGCATCCGTTGCGCGCGCCGCCAGTTCCTCCCGCAGGGGAGCCAGCCTTTCCTCGGCCCGCTGATCGACCGCATCGATCTTCCGCGCCAGATTGAGCATGCCGTTCATCATGCGCTGCATGTCTGCCTTCAGGGGGGCCAGACCGTCCGTGAGGTCCGGCGGAGACGCCTGCTGACCACCCGCGGTCTCCATGGCATCAAGCCGCCCGTTCACGGCCTCGATCCACTCTGCAATCCCCGACATGTCGGCGGCAGCGGCAACGGAACGCTCCAGCCCTGCCAGCCGCCGACCCATGCCGTCGATGGCCGCTTCGAGTTGCGATGAGTCCGCAGGGGCAGCCGAAGTGTCCCGAACCTGGTCGACCCTGCGCGCCACCTCCGAGATGGCGCGCATCAACCGTGCGGTGTCCAGCGAGGATCCCTGCGGCTGGGCTGGTGCAGGCGCAGCGGCCTGTGGCTTGTCAGCCTCCGCAATGGCACGGTTGAGCCATTGGCCAAGCGTCATGTCCGCCGCCCTGGCCTTGGCCTTGGCCACCTCACGTGCGTCGCCGTCGACGCCCTTGATGCTCCACGGTGCTCCCGGCTTCATGACAATCGCTTCCTGAACCTGTTCTCTGGCAAGGACGTTCCCGCATCGCGGTGAAGCATGCTTGCCTGATTCGTACTACCTGACCGACAAGTAGGGCCGATTTTTCGCCAAAGTCAAAGTTCCCTGCAAGGGGTATGACCCGGAACCGGTAGGGCCACAATGAGATCGGAAGCGCCGCGGGACGCCGTAATTCGCACGACGCACTGGTTGACGAACCGGCTTCGGCATGGCCACGCAGCGCGTGCGTGAGGGACTGTGAGTGTCACCGGCATCGACACCGGTTCGATGTGCCGGAGGCCAGACATTGCGTCCAGATTTCGATGCGTCAGCCATCCGTCCGGACTGTGACGGACAGCGCATCCGTTGCACTTGGCATTTTCGTAAAGATTGTGCTAATTCTGGTCGTTAAGAACAAAAACAAGGAATGCTGCGGTCAGCAGAGGTCGGACTTTGGAGGTCCTTAATGTCGCTTCTGGTTGAACTGCTCAAGGCTACGGCTGTCTCCAATGTGAGATTCGCCGAGATTGTCGGGACCAACAATCCCGACTCGCTTACCGGCACGACGACGGATGATACGATCGCGGGTCTGGACGGGGATGACACCCTGCTCGGTGACCTGGGCAATGATTCACTCAACGGTGGCGACGGGGCAGACTCCCTTTTCGGCAACGATGGCGACGATACGTTCCGTGGCGGACTCGGTGACGACACCTTTGCGGGTGGCGCAGGCC
>CAXBNO010000084.1:0-9556 GCA_963976775.1 uncultured Kordiimonadales bacterium | reverse complement strand
GCGCGGCGCACGCATGATCGTGCGGCTGGACCGCCGTCTCGGCATACGGGTCTGTCCCGTGAACAGCCCCCTGGGGCAGGCCATGCTGGGCCACCTCGGCCTTGATCCCGATGATACGGAAACCTGGGTCTACCTGCGGGATGGGGTGGCGCATACGTCGCTGGCCGCGATCATCATGCTCGGTCGTGACATTGGTGGGCCGGGCCATCTGCTGGCGCCCCTTGCCCTGCTGCCGCGTGTCGCCCAGGACTGGCTGTACCGCCGGATCGCCCGGAACCGCTATGCCATGTTCGGGCGCACCGACATGTGTGCCGTGCCGGACGAGAGGCTGCGCCGCCGGTTGCTGACATGAAGGTGCTGATCATCGGCGGGACCGGCGTGTTCGGCAGCAGGCTGGCGGAACTGCTGCATCGCGATGGTCATGCGGTCACGCTGGCCGGGCGCTCGGCAGAAGGGGCGGTGATGCAGGCGCCTCTGGACGCAATGGCGCGTCTGCGGCTGGACCGGGACGGCGATCTGACTCCTGTCCTGGCCGCTGGCGTCGAGGTAGTGGTCGATGCCTCCGGCCCGTTCCAGGCCATGCGGGCGTCACTGGATGACCCATGGCGGGTTCCGCGATTCTGCATTGCGAACGGGCTGCACTATCTCGACCTTTCCGACGACGCGGATTTCACGCTGGGTATCGGCGATCTGGATCATGCGGCGCGCGCGGCGGGGTGCGTTGTCCTTTCCGGTGTCTCCAGCGTGCCGGCCCTGTCATCGGCTGCCGTGGTGGGGCTGCGGGAGGGCATGACGGATCTGGAACTGGTCGACATTGCCATTCTGCCAGGCAACCGTGCGCCACGCGGTCGCTCGGTGGTGGAGGCCATCATGCAGCAGGCGGGGACGCCGCTGAAGGTCTGGCGGGGCGGCGAATGGGTTGAAGCACGCAACTGGTCGGAGAGCCGCCCCATCGATCTGGCCGACGACATGACGCGGCGCGGATGGATGCTTCGGGTGCCGGATACGGTCCTGTTGCCGGACTGGTCGGGCGCAAGGTCGGTCGTGTTCCGTGCGGGCATGGAGCTTTCCTTGCTGAACCTGGGTCTGGTCGGACTCGGACTGCTGCGGCGTCTCCGTATCATCCGCAGGATCAGGAGCTGGCAGGTCAGTGGCGCGCTGCTGATCGCGCGTCTGCTGGAGCCGTTCGGCTCCGACCGTGGGGGCATGGTGGTCAATGTGGTCGGACACACGGGCGGAACGGACCTGCATCGACGGTGGACCCTGATAGCGGAGGCGGGTGAGGGACCCTTTGTCCCGACCATACCGGCGAGGACACTGCTGCGGCGGTTCGACAGATGTGTCCCCGGTGCGAGACCATGCCTGGCCGAATTCACTCTCGCTGAAGCGGAGGCTGCAATGGCTGACCTGAAGATCGGATTTCATCGCGAGGACGGGCCAGTCTGCTGTCTGTTCGAGACGGCGCTTGGGTCGGACTGGCTGCGTCTTTCGCCGGAGATCAGGCGGCTGCATGCCTTCCGGGATGGCGAGGCATTCTCGGGCACGGCAACGGTGACACGGGGGTCCGGATGGCTACCGCGCCTCGCCGCCGCCTTCTTCGGGTTTCCGCCAGCGGGCAGGGACGTCCCGGTCCGGGTCACCATGCGGCGATCGGACGAGATGGAATCATGGGTCCGGCAATTCGGCGACAGGCGCTTCAGGTCACGCCTGCGGAACGGTGGCGCGGGACGGGTCTGGGAGCGCTTTGGCCCCTTCAGCTTCCTGATCGCGCTTGGCGTATCAGACGGAGAGTTGGACTTCCCCGTCGTCGCGGGCCGAATTCTCGGGCTGCCGATGCCGGGGTTTCTGCTGCCGCACAGCGAGTCGCGCGAGTCGGTCCGCGATGGCCTGTTTCATTTCGATGTGGCGCTGCACCTGCCGCTCACCCGCCAGTTGATGGTGCGCTACCGCGGGTGGCTGAGACCAGACACCTGATACCTGATACCTGACGCAGCCGTCAGTGCATTGACACACCGAATTTTGCGCGGTCGATGATGACGGGTGTGACCGTATCGCGCGTGGAGATACGCACCGAATGAAGGTTCGCCCTGATCTCGTCCCGCCAGTTGGCGATGAACTGCATCACACGCGGAAAATCCGGCGCAAGGTCGAGTGTCTGCCAGACAAAGGTCTGAAGATACTGGGGCTGACCCGGCATGTGGTAGACGATTTCGGCGGTCGCCAGACGATACGCGCCGGACTGCTCATCCTGGCTCGACAGCACTTCAAGGCTGGACATGGTGAACTCCTTCACGCGTCACCAGTTTCTGAACCCCCACCCAATCTGAATCTGATTCTGTGCTTTATCCAATAATTTTCGGTTAAGTCAGGGGCTTGCGTGCGCCATGGTGACCTTTGGGCCACAGACGCAGGCGATCATTCGTCAGCCGGATGTCTCAGCGCAGTTTGGTGAAATCCGGTTTGCGCTTCTCCTGGAATGCGCTGATGGCCTCGCAATTGGCGGGGCCGCCGACCAGACCGCCGAAGGTCGGCACTTCGCGTGCCCGCGCCTCATTGATGCCTGACACGCGCGCGTCCAGCAGCAGCTTCTTCGTCGCAACAAGGGAACTGACCGGCATGCGCGCGATCTTTCCTGCAAGTGCCATGGCTTCAGGCATCAGTGCCACCTTGCGCCATGCCAGACCGATTTCCACCGCCCTGTCCGCATCGACCCATCCGGCAGTATAGAGCAGATGCGCGGTTTCAGCCCAGCCGATGGTGGCCGGCAGCAGGTAGGTACTGCCCGCCTCCGCCGTGACGCCCAGCTCGACAAATGGAGCCCGCAGGCGCGCGTACTCGGCTATCAGGACCAGGTCGCAATGGGGCAGCATCGTCAGGCCGATACCGATCCCGATGCCGTTGACCGCGGCGATCAGCGGTTTGGGAAAGGTCTGCAGCGTATCCATGAAGGGTTCGAAGCCATGGGGCCGGTTGTCGTCAGGCTTGGGCGGGTTCGCCAGTTCGCCGAGATCCGTGCCTGCGCAGAATGCCCGTCCTTCGCCGGTGATCACCACCACCGCTATGTCGTCCCGGGCAGCGGCTTCGTTCAGGCCGTCGCGGATTGCATCGTACAGGTTCATGTTCAGGGCATTCAGCGCGTCCGGGCGGTTGATCACCATCAGGCGCACGCCGTCACAATCTTCGATTCGGAGCAGGGTGCTCATTGTTTGAATTCCTTGCGTCCTTCGGGAATGGCCCTGAGCGTGGTCAGCCATGGAACGATCTGTCGTCGGCGATCGTCAGGCGATGCAGCAGGCGATCATGACCCTCGTAGCCGCCGGTGGCCTTGTGCAGGACGGAGCGATTGTCCCAGAGCACCAGCATGTTCGGTTGCCATTGATGGGTATAGGTGAATTCGGGTCGGCTCTGCCAGCGATAGAGTTCCTTCACCAGTTCCTGCGATTCGGCTTCCTCCACCCCCTCGAAGCCGATCACGTAGGCGCCGCCGAACAGACCGGCGCGCCCTGATTCCGGGTGCCTGCGGACCAGGGGGTGGCGACGGATATCGCGTGCGGCCTTCGAAGTGGTGATGGCCATGCTGCCCTTGTTGCCTTCATCCGAATAGAAGCCATCGTCGCCATAGGCCGAACGGGCGGAATGCAGTGCTGTCCGCCCTTCGAAACGCTGCCGCATGTCGGCAGGCATGTCGTCCAGCGCCTTGTGCTGGTTGGAGAACAGGGTGTCACCGCCGACCGGTGGCACAGTGATACTCAGGAGGCAGGTACCGGCAGGCGGCGTTTCCTGGAAACTCCAGTCCGAATGCCAGACATCGGCAAAGATGCGACCGGTTTCATCCGCCCGGCGCTGGATGGCGGCAATGCGCTTCTTGCCCTCCATGGCCTCGATGAAAGGGTCGTCACCAATGGGGCCGATGCTTTCGGCAAAGGCTTCAAGCTGTGCATCATCGAGTTCCTGGTCGGGGAAGATCAGCACATGGTGCTCCAGCCGCGCCGCGCGCAGATCGGCGATGGTGTCCGGGTCCTGCTGCCGGCGCAGATCGATACCCGTCACGAATGCTCCACACGCCTGACCCGTCGATTCAACCGAGAACATCGAAACCCTCCCACTTGCTTGTTAGTTGTTGAACAACAACCAAGCATTTCGTAGGTCATTCACGTGGCGGGGTCAACCGGTCACGCGACCAACCGGAAAGTGCAGTAACCCAGTCATGGCAATCAGTGAAACAGCGCGCCGTACACAGGAAGAGCGCCGAAATGAATCCGATGCCCGGATCATCGCGGCGGCAATCGAACTGTTTGCCAGCCAGGGGTATCGCCAGACCACGCTGATCCAGATCGGCCAGACGGCAGGCTACACGGGTACCCTGATCAGCAACCGTTTCGGTTCGAAGGAGAAACTGCTGCGTGCCGTACTGGCGCATATCCTGGATCGGTTCTATCCGGATCCGGAAAATGCCGGGGGCAGTCGGGCAGGGAACATGGAGACAACCCCAACTGCCGACGTGCAACTGCTTGGCTTCATCGAACGGTACCTGATGGACGTGAATGACCGGCAAAGCCGGATTCGTGCCCTGCATGTCATCATTGGCGAGGCGCTGGGCGGCATGCCGCAGGTGCATGACCAGATCGTCAAGGTGAACCGGGCCTTCCGCAGGCATGTCGAGGGCTACATTGTCCACGGCATCGGGACGGGGGTCTTTCGCGCCGATCTGGATCCGGCCGAGGCTGCGGTCATCATTGTCGGCCTGTTGCGGGGCGTGACGATGCAGGCGCTCGCGGAACCCGGTCAGATCGAGATCAGGTCAATGATACGCCCGCTTCAGGCGACGGTGCTCTCCTTCGTTGCCGGGCAGCACGCCGACCGGCCCTGACCGCCTCCAGTCTCCGCAAGACGGATGTCAGAGCCGTCCCGGTCAGGGTTTGAGGACCTGTCGCCCGCTGACCTTGCCATCGACCAGATCCTGCAGCGCGGCGTTGGCTTCCGCCAGCGGGCGGGTGCTGACGGGAATCGGCGGCACCTTTCCGGCGCGGACAAGCTCCATCAGTTCCGTCATGTCCTGCAGGTCGCCGACATAGGATCCCTGGACGGTCAGCTGGAAGATCGGCATCCGCGGCAGGGCCAGCGGCAGCGCCTCACCGTACAGGCCGACAATCACCAGCTTGCCGGTCTTGGCGAGGCAGTCGAGGCCGAAGGATGCGGTCTCGGGTCGGCCAACGAAGTCGATCACGCCCCGGACGCCGCCGCCCAGCATTTCCTTCAGTTTCTCGGCCGCCTGCGGCTGACTGTTGTCGAAGGTCTCGTCCGCACCGGCCTGCCGTGCGACGGAGCGCTTTTCCGGATCGACATCGGCCACGATGATTCTCGCACCCGTCACATGTTTCGCCAGCATGACCGCCGACAGGCCGACGCCGCCAGCGCCGACGATGACGATGTGATCCCTCTCCGTCAGGCGCGCATGCTTCTTCAGCGCACTATAGGCCGTCAGACCCGAACAGGCGTAGGTGCAGGCCAGATCCACCGGCACGTTGCCATGGTCGAACAGATAGCGCTTGTCGGGGCAGATCACGTGGGTGGCATAGCCGCCGTCGCGCCGCGTGCCGAGCGGGCGCGTCGTCAGACAGTCGATGTCACGCCCGGTCCGGCAGTGCTCGCATTCACCGCAGCCGATCCAGGGGTAGACGACATAGGACTTGCCAGGCTCGACGCCCTCGACATGCGGTCCGACCGCCTCGACCACGCCACCGATCTCGTGCCCCATGGTCATCGGCAGTTCGACACCCATGTCGGCCAGGCGGGCAAAGTTGCCCTGGCCCATGTTGAAGCCGCCCTCGTGCAGGTGCAGGTCGCTGTGACAGACGCCGCAGGAAGTGACGCGGATCAGGATCTCGCTGCCTGTCGGTGCGGGTGTGTCGCTCTCCCGTTCCTGGAGCGGTTCGCCCCATTCGATGATCTGCTGCGCTTTCATGGCCTGTCCCTCCCCGGATGACTCCCGCAATCACCGACGACGGTAGCCAACCGGGTTTCACATTGGAACCAGGGATCGTGTCAGGGTTGGACCGGTGGACGGTCGGGATTGTGCGGGTATGGGGTATTCGCAGCCCGAACCCGGAAGGCGTATGATCGGAGGCATGAGTTTCACCGAGGGGGTTCCAGGAAATGACCTTGTCCAGCACAGGCCCGACGTCGCGGACCTATTTTTCCCAGCGCCTGCGGCTGCATTATGTCGACTGGGGCAATCCGGAGGCGCCGCCGCTGCTGCTCGTCCATGGTGGCCGCGACCATTGCCGTAACTGGGACTGGGTCGTCGAGAGGTTCCGCGACGACTGGCACGTGATCGCGCCGGATCTGCGCGGTCATGGCGACAGCCAGTGGTCTGCGGACGGCAACTACCCCATGAGCAGTTATGTCTATGACCTGGCGCAGTTGATCCATCAGCAGGAACTGGCGCCGGTGACCATCGTTGCGCACTCACTGGGGGGCAATATCGCGCTGCGCTACACGGGCATCTATCCGGAAAGCGTTCGCCGGCTTGTTGCCATCGAAGGGCTGGGCCCGTCACCGAAGATCCTGCAGGAGAGGGGCGAGACACCGTTCGCGGAGCGCATGCGCGACTGGGTCGATGAACAGCGCAAGCTGTCGGGCCGGATGCCGCGACGCTACGCCTCCATCGAGGATGCGTTCCGCCGGATGCAGGAGGAGAACAAGCACCTCTCGCCGGAGCAGGCCCGCCACCTGACCGTGCAGGGTGTCATCCAGAACGAGGACGGGACCTATTGCTGGAAGTTCGACAATTACGTCCGCACCTGGCCGCCCTATGACATGCCGGGCCGTGCCATCCAGGAACTCTGGTCGCGGATCACCTGTCCGACCTTGCTGGTCTACGGCTCCGAGAGCTGGGCCTCGAATCCGGAAGAGGACGGTCGCCTGAAGCATTTCAGTACGGCTGAGGTCGTCTCCTTCGAAGGGGCTGGCCACTGGGTGCAGCATGACCGCCTGGACGGCTTCTGCGACAGGGTGCGGGACTTCATCTCGCTTTAGGTGTTCAGTCCCGGCATTTGGTGATTCGAATTTCGGATGAATCATTTTAGCTCGGATATCCATACCTTGCAGATGTATTCCTGAGGTGGGAGGCCACCGAGTGTCTTGAGACGGCGTGCGAGGTCGTGGCGCCACCATGGCGAACTTGTCCCATAGCCCGTCTTTCTATTCCTGAGAAAGGATCACACCATGAAACACCTGGCCTCCGCGCAAAGATCAGTGTTGAATCATCCCAAAATTGATTAGCGAATCTTTTGTCAACAGAATCTAGAATGAGATGCCATGTTGAAATATTCAATATTGTCAAATATCAATAATGGATTTTTATTCATCAATACTAAATAATTAAAATAGAAAAAATTGGGATAATAATGTATGAAAAACTATGAAATTGATAGGACAAACCAGTTATGACAAATATTAATTTGTATCTAATTTTTCTTTTGGCGATAACGGCTGTATCATTGTGGATTGCTGGTCTAAGAAACTGCAATAATCGAACTAGATATATTTTTTCTATTCCATTTTTCCTGGATAGAAAAGAATTTTCAGGCCGTGGTTACTTTTATGTTCAGCTCTTGCGACTTCTGGGTCTTGGTATTGTCATCTTCAGCATAATCGTGGGGGTAGGCTCTTTTGACAAAGATCAGTAGCCATGGTCTTGCGGGACGAGCCACCCCTTGCGGGTCCGCTTGTTCTTCCTCACGATGCCGGTGTTCTGGGGAGGACAAGACATGCCTGATGATCGTGAAACCGCCAGCGGGCCGCTGGACGGTGTCCGTGTACTGGATCTGACACGCTATGTGTCGGGGCCGCATGCAACGCAGATGATGGGCGATTCCGGCGCCGACGTGGTCAAGATCGAGGGCTTTGCCGGTGACGGCATGCGGATGGCGGATACAAAGCTGGGCAAGCCCGACAGCCTGCTCTTCATGACCATCAACCGGGCCAAGCGCAGTCTGGCCATCGACCTTCGCAACGACGAGGGCAAGGCCGTACTGCGCGATCTGGTGCGGGAGGCCGATATCCTGGTCGAGAATTTCCGGCCCGGTGTCCTTGAGAAGATGGGCTTTGGCTGGGACGTGCTGCAGCAGATCAATCCACGCCTGATCCTGGTGCGGATTTCAGGGTTCGGCCAGGATGGCCCCTGGGCGGAGCGCGCGTCCTATGACCCGGTCATCCAGGCGCTCAGCGGGATCCAGTCACTCACCGGCGCGGTGGATGGTCCGCCGACCGTGTGTGGCACCGTCATTACCGACTATCTGGCCGGATTGCATGCCGTCATCGGTGCGGTATCAGCGCTTCAGGGCCGACAGCGGACCGGAAAGGGGCAGTGGGTCGATGTCTCCATGCTGGACGCTGCGACCAGTCTGCTGCTGTCCGCCATTCCGGAGTATCTGATGCAGGGCGTCACGCGCACGCGGCGTGGCAACAAGAACCCTGTCTCGGTCCCTTCCCACTGTTTCGAGTGTGGCGACGGACGTCATGTACACATCACGGCGTGGACCGACGTGGAGTTCGCCAAGCTGGCTCAGGCAATGGAGATGCCGGAACTGACCACCGATCCGCGTTTTGCCGACATGGAAAGCCGGATCGCCAACGATACCGCGATCGAGACCATCATCGCAGGCTGGATGAAGCGTTTCGATGCGGCCGAGGTCGAACGCCGCCTGATGGTGGTCAACCTGCCTGCGGCGCGCGTGGCCACGCTGGACGAGGTCGCGGTCAATCCGCAATTGCAGCACCGGGGACATTTCGTGGAGGTCGAGCATCCGCTGAAGGGCCGGATACCGGTTGCCGGACCGGCCATACGCTACTCGGACAGCCCACCAGCCGGGACACCGCGCATCCCGTTGCTGGGCGAGCATTCCGCAGAGGTCCTGCAGGAATGGCTGAACTACGACCCGGCGAGGATCAGGGCGCTGACTGCGGCGGATGTCATCCGTGGGAACGGTGGAGATTGATCCGGAGGCATGAAATGAGCCGTGCCTTTCCTGCAGAGATGACGCGGCGCCATTTGCCCAGGTCGGATCGAAAGGCCCGGCTTCGGACCGGCTTCGTTCAGGACCACTGCATCGAATTCCACGATCGGGAGGGCAACAACCATCAACACTTGATCGAAGTTTACCTGTGGTAAATTATGAAATCCGGATCGGTGTCCGTTTTGTGGAGGAGACGGAATACCGGATGGATCCGGATCGATGGGCATGCTGCCAGGATCTTGCCGTTCGCGGCACAGGTCCGGCGGGGTGCGTCACGGGCAATGATGCCCACAAAGGGGAGGATTGAAATGAGTTCACTGTTCAAGAGGCTTGTGCCGTTGGGCGTGGCGGCAGCGATCATGGCTGTCAGCGCGTCGCACGCTCAGGCGGAATGCGACAAGGTCTTCACGCTGAGGTATCACAATGCCTATCCGCCGACGCTGGCGCTCTACAACAAGACCGGCGCAGGCTTCAAGGAGCGGGTCGAGGCGTGGTCGGACGGCTGCATCAAGTTCGAGAACTACGATTCCGGCGCA
>CAXBNO010000083.1:0-9571 GCA_963976775.1 uncultured Kordiimonadales bacterium | reverse complement strand
GGGCCATGCTGCCGGGGTCCTGCGCGGAGATGCTGGTCAGGAACTCCACCAGTGCGGGCTTGCCGTTGCGCTTGCTGAACTTCTGACCATCAACGAAGCCGTGAGCGCGCTCCAGGAGGGCGTCCAGCGTCAGTTCCTCGAAGTAGGCAACGCACTGGCCCTCTTCGAGAATGAAGTTGCCGCTGTCGCTCTCGGCGACCTTCGGCTTGATCTCTTCCCCGGTCGGGCTCATGACCTTGAAGGACCGGTCCACGGCGGCGAACTTCCGGGCGAACCCCTCCGGCACCGGAACGCCATCACGGGTGAGATCGAAGTCACGAAACTCCCCGTTGAACTCCATGGTGTGCGTCCGGACCTTGCCGGGCTTGCAGTTCATGTCCTTCACGACGAACAGTCCGCCACCGGGCTGCGCCTTCAGTTTCAGTGTGTCGGTAGCCATCGGGTCCTCCTTGAAAATGACCAAACAAATAGAGGGAGGGGGCGACCCGAAAGCCGCCCCCTTCCGTCACGATCAGCCCATGAAAACGTAGGGCAGCGTGATGAGACCGGCAGCCGTATCGGAGCCAGCCGAGAGGGTCATGGTGATGTTGTCGCCATCGCCCACGAAGCCCTCGGGCGCGTCGTCACCGGCGTTCGCCGAGTCCTGGACGAACATGAGCACACCCAGGGTGGTGCCGCTGTTGAGCAGGGTGGCCTTGGCGAAGGTCCCGGCGGTGCCCGAAACCGCAACACCGTCCATGAACCCGTCCGGGTCGTTGGAGCCGGACCCATCGGTGCCGACATCAATCGTCTCGGTCGCGTCCGCCTCGGCCACGTAGACGCCGGGGTTCGGCGTGAACAGCAGGCTCGCATCGGCATCAAAGCCGGTGTCGAACTCGGTTGCCGCCGTGATGTCGGAGTCTTCACCGATGTCGAACGGGATCTTGAGGGCGCCGTGCATCGAGTTGGTGTCGATCCTGATGACATTGTGCGTCCCCGAGATGCCCTTCGCCACGAAACCACGACCGTCCGGCGCCTGGCCGTACACATCGACACTCGTGACCGAGTCCGCCGTCCGGAATTCACCGGAGCCGTTGGACAGGGAAATCGGATTGGCCAGCGCAGATCCGTCTTCGTTCAGAAGCGCAACCTCGCTGAAGGCGTTGGCGGCGACCACTTTCGCGATGCCACCGGCAGTGGTGATCCGCACGCCGTTCTGGTCGTACAGATCGAAAGAATACTCACGCATGAGATTTCTCCAGGGTTGTGATTGGCAACGAAGAAGGGCGCCAGCCGGAGCCAGCGCCCTTCAGTCGTCATCAGGTTTCGGCAGCCGCCGTCTTGACGGAGATCACGCCGTAGTCCTCGGTCGTGTTCGCATCGACGGAGGACTGGAACTGCGGCTTCAGCAGACCGATGATCTGCCCGTAGGCGATACCGGGCTGGTTGCCGTAGTCGGTGATGTCCGCTTCCTTCCAGAAGGGGTCGGACACGGAGGCAAAGCCGAGGGCCTGGGCCCCCATCAACAGGGCCTGCGCCCCGTCCACGGTGCCGGACGAACCCCACTTGTTCGAGGAAGTCAGGCCGAACGTGTTGTAGACCTTGTTGTGCTCGTAGATGACGAGGCCATCCACGGTCACTTCCTCGCCGGTGAAGAGCGGGTTGCCCTTGCCACGGCTCTGGCCGCGAGACACCGCTGCCTGGTAGTCCGAGTCCTGCTTCAGGTCCCGGCACTGCTCAGGCGAGAGCACGATGACATAGTACGGCTTGCCGCCAGCACGGATCGGGCGAATGCGCTTCCGCACCGCCTTGGTCTTGGCCGCGATCAGCAGATCCCAGGACATCGTGTCCGAGGCCGTGAGCGTGGATTCCCCGGAGGCCGTACCGGCATGGAGGATGCGGTTGGTCGTGGCAGCCGCAACGTCCGAGGCGAACGTGAAGGTGGACCAGCTCGTATCCGCACGGGTGGAACCGTCCGTGTTGAGCGTCAGCGCCCGGCCAGAAGCGACCAGGAACATCATCTCGTCCAGCGAGTCCGCCAGCCAGAACGACAGGCGTTCCTTCGCGGTCTTGCGGAAGGCGATGACGGTACGCTGCTCGTTCATCTCGCCCGCGCTCTTCACGCCGTGCCGCAGCAGATCGACATTCAGCGTGATCGCTTCCGCGTTCATCGCCTCTTCGTTGCCGGTAAGCTGGGCGTCACCGACGATGCCGTCCTTCTGGAGATCATGCACGATGTTCATGATCACCTTGTCACCGGAGCCATCAGCGGAGCGCGACAGTTCGGTGATCTTCTGAACCGGGCGATTGTGGTCGTCCGTGTTCGAGCCAACCAGGCTGTTCGACATCCAGAAAGACTGGTCCCGACCATCCTTGTTGGTCTTCTTCGCCCAGACCTTGCGCTGAAGGTCGGTGAGCGCACCAAAAGCGGTGGTAGACATTGGATACTCTCCATGAGTGGAGAGCAGCGGCTGGTGTTACTCCAGCCCCATGATCTTCTTTTCCTGATCCGGGTGGGCTTCCAGATACGCATCCAGTTGCTCACTCGACATGCTGGCAAGCTGATCTTCGGTGGCGCCTTGGCTGTCCGGGGATCGACCCAGGTTTGCCGTGTCCGGAGGCATGGCATTCTTCAGGTCGATCTTGTCCTTGCGGGCCTTCGCCGCCTCCGAGAGGGCAGGATTTTCCTGTCGCTGCTCAGAATTTGCGTTGGCCGGTGAGACATCAGGGAAAGTCTGGGGTCCGTAGTGGTCGGTCAGTTCAGCGAATGCCTTCTGGAGACGCATGTCCTCCAGCGGGCCACCCTCGGGCTTGATGGGCTGACCCATGCGCTTCAGGTTTGCGCGGGCAATATCGGTCAGATACTCCCGCCATCCCTTGTCGGCAGCGAACTTGTCCGCGTAGGGATGCTGCTCCCTGAGTGTGCGGACGTGTTCCTGCTTGCGCATTTCGATGAGTTGCTTCGCGTCATCAGAGCCGGGCGCCGGGGACACGGATGTCTTCGACGTGGCGGCTTCCTGCCGGATCTTCGCGACCTCGGCCTCGATGCGACGTTCGTGCTTGCGGTAGTCGGCCATGCCGATGTCGGCAGAGTCGACCTGGGCCGCGAAGCCATCCAGTTCGTCATTCAAGGCGTTGATGCGTTCTTCCGGTGTCGGTTCAGGCTTCGCAGGGGGTGCCTGCGTTTCCTGCTGACGTGCGGAGTTCTGGCCTTCGAGATATGCCAGCCGCTCGCGAAGATCGGCAGCTTCCTGCCGGGCCTTCTCGCGATCGGAAAGCAGTTCATCGAACCGGGACTTCGGGATCATCGGGCTTGCAGAAGACTGGTCGTCCTCTTCGGCTCCGGTGTCGGACTCGTCCTTGGCGTCATCGGCCTTGGCTTCGTCCCCCTCGGCGTTCGGTTCGGGGTCGTTGGCCTTCCCTTCTGCCTCGGCGATCTGGCGTTCGAGTTCCAGAATCTCCAATTCATCGGGGTCATCGGTCTCGCTGTTGGCTGACGGGTTATCGTCAACCTGGTCTTCGACCTCTTCGGTTGCTTTGACTTCAATCTGTCCCATCGGTGAGTTCCCTTCTGTCGCGTGGGATTGCGGAAACGCCCTTCAGGCTCGGCGGCAGCCCTGTCGATGTCGCTCGGCAGCAGCGGGGTCGCCCGTTTGGCCCGGCGGCGGCACAAAAAAGGGCGACCTCTTGCGAAGCCGCCCCGTCATCCACCCGAGGGTGGGGAATTCTTGTCAGCCCTCCTTAGTGGCGGAGGGAATTGCCCGGATTGATGAGCGCCAGCGGAGCCATCTGGTCCGCCGTGACGCCCACCTCGGCAAGCAGGGACCGGTACTCCAGTTCAGCCGCGAGCGCAGAAGCAACCTGCGTCTCCAGCGGCGCCGCCAGAATGCGTCCCCATGAATCCTTGATCTCGACCACGTAGTTGATGTCCCCGTCTTCATCACGGGGCACCATCAGGACCGTGTTCGACGCGGCCCAGACAACGCACCAGGCCATCTTCGTGCCCATGAAGGCGCGGGCCAGTTCGTCCATCAGGCGCAGCGACCAGTCCTTCTTGTCCTCGGAAAGCTCCGTCCCCAGCCTGGAGCGGATCAGCACTTCGCCATTGGAGCGCGGCAACAGCAGAATCCAGTTCGGGTACTGCCCATTCAGGTAGTCCACGACACCGCTCGACATCTGCAGGTCTTCAACGCCGTGCCGGATTCCGGTCTGATACACGGCGTGGTGCCAGGTGCGGTCCTTCATCATCTTCATCATTGGCCTCCCAAGAGCCTCTGTAGCGTCTCTGTGGACAGTTCCCCACCAGCGGGCGGCATCGGGGCCTGTGGAGCGCCAGCGCCTGCCACGGGCGCTCCTGCGGGCTCCTGTGGGGCGCCAGCCGGGGCGCCTGCTCCTGCGCCGCCGATCGGCAGACCCTTGGCCTGCAGAACCATCTGGATGCGTTCCTTGAACTTCTCCTTGTTCGGCAGCCCTGAAATCTCGAACACCAGGTCGGCGGCTTCCGGCGGGATCAGGCCCTTCTCCATCATCTCCAGGACCTGCGCGAACTGGTCTTCCATGAAGGACTTCGATGCCGGGGCCTCGGCGATCTCGATCGCGAACCGGCCCATGGTCACGTCATTGGCGATGGTCCCGTCCGGCATCTTCTCGTTGATGGTCATCATCAAGGTGTTGCCGTCGATGCCACGCATCCGGATCAGGCGCTTCTCGGTGTAGTACCGCTGCACGACGCCGAGGCGGCATTCGGTCAGCAGTTCCTTGGTCCGGTCGAAGTTGGTCAGGTACATCTGCAGGCCCATGACGGACTGCCGCTGCCTGCGCTGGATCGCGACACCGGACTGCACCCGGTCCAGTTCGCCCAGCAATGACTCGTTGATGCCCGAGATCCGGCGGAGATCGTCAATCGCCTTCTGCTCCAGCCGTTCCATGGCCATCGGCGGCGGCGAAGGGTCGATCTTCTTGGGAGCCTCGTCGCCCTTGTACTTGATGATCACACCGGCACGGGCGCCGAATTCCTCCAGGTTGCGCTGCTGATCCTCGTCCAGCGCCGAGTCCTTGAACATCCAGCCGCTGTTCGCGGTGCGGGAGACGATGTTGGACTGGTCGGAACGGCGCTTGTTGATCTCGTCCTGCGGGCTGATCAGGTCTTCGACCATGCCGCGCGTCCGGCCACGGCGGAAGTACGGGAAGAAGCCCTGGATCGTGTACTGATCGTAGGGCGACCATTCATCGTGAACGATCATGTCGCCGCACATGATGGTCCAGCGGACGCGGCGGTCGATCCGTTCATCGACAATGATCGGGCGATTGCGATCCTGATACCACTCCAGCACCGACTTCACCTTGCTGGCGCCCCATGCGTCCGGCACGGCTTCCTTCTCGCCGGTATCGAGGTCGATGAAGTGCTTCCGCCGTACCCGGATGGTGTGCTGCATGTCGATCAGGCGGACGCTCTTGCGGTGCGGGTCGAAGTTGTCGCCAAGATGCTCGTTGAAGGTCCCGATCGGGTTCTTGTCTTCGCCCCCGAACCGGCGCCAAGGCGCGATCTCGTCCATGTCGAAGTGCTCGTTCCCGTCCGAGATCGGAATGGTGTTGCCGTGGCGGGAGACGATCATGCGTCCCACGGCATCGCCGAAGCTGACATGCGCCTCTTCCGCGTCCACCCAGCGGCTTGTCAGCAGGTATGGATGCTCGCGCAGGTCATAGGAGGTCGCTTCGTCGGCGAGGAAGACCGAGAACGGGTCCAGTGCCCGCGTCATGACCTCCCCGTAGTCGTTGTCGTCAAAGCTGAGACGTGTGTCGAAGAAGCCGCGCCCGCCGATGATGCCGTCCATGAAGACTTCTTCATCGACATAGCGCATCCCGCCGTGGGCATCGAGCATCTGGAACAGGTGCTGCAGCGCCTTGGCCGTGGCCTCGATGTCCTGGCCGCTGCTCTGGGGGATGAACTGCGGTTCGGTGCGGTTCTCGGAATGGAAGCCGAGCACCAGACGGACCAGAGGCGCGATGTGGTTGAACGTCAGGTTCGGACGCCCCTGCTCCCTCAGAATGGCCTTGGCTTCCTCATCCCACTGCTCTCCCTCGACATAATCGAAGGATTTGCGGGCAAGCTCCGCCCATGGCCTCATGCCCTCGGACGCTCGCGAATACCGCTCCAGGACCAGACTCACGAGGTCGATGCTGTGTGATGCCGCGAGGCCCTTGATGCGGGGGCGCGGGTTGGTCAGTGCGTTCATGAAAGGACAACCCCGATCGCTGCACCGATGGTGTGGATCACGACGACGACTCCGATCATGCAGGGCCAGTAGAGGGCGGGTTCCCAATCGCCGAAGATCCGCCGCACCACGCGCCGGGCGTAGGGCTCGATATGGATGAGGTAGCCGACCAGGATGCCCGCGACAGGGAGGGCGAGCCAGTTGGCCATGATCTCGAACTGATGCGCGGCTTCGGCTTCCCCGATCGCCCGGAAGAAGCGCCAGAGAAACCAGTAGCCGCGATGCAGGGCCAGCGAGCCCGCGACCAGGGCGATGCCGAGGGCCATGCGCTTCGCGGTCACGTCATCCGTGCGCCGGTAGAACCGGAGATAGATCAGGCAGACCAGCAGACCTCCGACCAGCATGGACAGGTTCTGCCCCATGACGGCGGTATCGCCTACGAACAGGCGGTAGAGAAAATCAAGCATTGCTACCCTGCCCAAGCAGTCCAAGTGTCTTGCGGATTTCCTCGTCGGCCTTGGCGAACCGCTCCATTTCCTTCCGCATGGCGCGGCTTTCCTCGGCGACGGCTTCACTCTGATCGACGCACTGGTCCAGCAGACTCAGCGTCTGCCGGTACTTCTTGCTGCCTGCGAACCAGTTCATGACTGAATCCCCCGGACGGACTGCAGCATCAGGTCTGTCCGTTCCTTGAAGGTCTCGCGCATCGCACGGATGGCTTCGGTGTTCTCAGCGGTCGTCTTGGTCTGCGACAGCGCCATCTCGTAGAGCCGGTCGGTCAGTTCATCGGCCCGGCGCCGCGAATGCCACGCGAACAGCAGGGCCGCGATCGCCACCAGCCCCGGCAGCCCGTATTCAGCGAAGAAGGGGATCAGTTCAGTCATGCGAACCCCTCCAGCACTGCCCGGAACAGGGTGCCGTAGTGGCCCTGCCCCTGACTGCTGTAGTGCGTATGATCCAGCCAGAGCGGCCCGCCCAGGGTCGCCGGATCGCCGATCAACGGATGCGCGCCCACGTCGCAGAGCGCGGTGTACTCGGCGGACAGGGACCGAATGCTGTCGTTGAAGATCAGCCGCCCCTGCTCCCAAGTGGCGAAGTCCTTCGGCGTAGACGTGTGAACGATGGTCTCGACGCCCATGCGGCGGAAAATGGCCCAGCGTTCACGCATCTGGTCCAGCGTCTCGGCGCGCTGTGCTGCCGTCTCGATCTGGTGGTTGGCACCGAATGCGATGCTCACGACCGGGCGATGGCCGTTCCGAATGGCGCTGACGCACATGGCTTCCACGTCCAGCCAGTGCGGATAGGTCACGACCGACTTGCCGGACTGGCCCTTGCTCACGCCGATCCAGCCGTCCAGACCTCCTTCGAACGCCCTGACGGGGTACGTGGTCCCGCTTCCGCCACCGCCTTGGGTGATGCTGTCACCGGCTGCGATCAGCACCTTCAGCGGCTTGATCGCGGGCTGCCGGTAGATACCCAGCCGCTTGCGATACGACTCCGACAGCATCGCCATCTCGGCATCGCTGACCCAGCGGTCATAGACTGCGATCCCGGCGACACGCCCGATGAACGGGTGCTGACCGGCGGGGACACCGGGGTTCGGCGGGTTGTCGAAGACGCCGAGCACGTTGACCGTCTCGGGCTGGATCGTGGCATCCTTCCGCGAGATGACCTTGATGCCGTCGAAGAACATGGATGCTTCGCCGTCTGGCCCGCTCCTGAAGCGACTGGCGATGATGTGCGGTCCACTTCCGGCCACCTTCAGCATGTCGTCGCCATTGGACCAGTTCTCGACAGGGCCTGCCGTCGCGCGACCAGCAGCGAAAGATATATGCCAGCCGCCGCCCGACCCTTCGGTGGAGACCACCGGCTGCCCCTGCGTGTTCAGGTTCTCGGTACTGACCGCAGCAATCATGACGCCCTCGGTGAAGGTCGTCGGATCGGGGTAGTTCGGGAGATGAATGATGGCGTCCACGCCGGTCGTATCTAGGGCGTCGTCGTCGCCATGCGTCAGCGCGTTCTCCGGCAGGCGCAGGAGCGGCGTGAGGTAGCCGTCATACTGCTCATCGAAGGCGGGGATCGTGTCGCCCTCGTAGAGCTGCAGGTTCCGGCAGATCATGTCCACGGGTGCGCCGTTGTGCTGGATCAGGAAGCGCAGCCGGTCGGGGGCGGCGAGCGTCACGGTCTGCTCGAAGTAGGCCCAGCTGGTCGTATCGATGGCCCTGACTGACGTGGCGGAGACCTTGCCCACCAGAATGCTCTGCGCACTACCGCTCGCCTGCATATCGACTGCAAACGAGTAGGTTCCTGCGGGCATGATCTTGTTGAAGAAGTCGTGCGTCCCGAAGGCGTCGGCGGTCAGTTGCACCGCGACCGGGCCGGTCAGCGCCAGGATGTTGCCGGGGATCGGCGCATCGGACATGCGGTTCGGGATGGCGGAGACCGTGGCCCCGTCCAGATCGGACACCTGAATGTCGATGATCGCGCCCTCCGGCATCGGCGGCACCACCGCCGAAAGTCCCTCGATGCCCTTGCGGTCGTCGTGATTGATCATGCGCCTGGTCCTGCAATCTCTGTCGGGGTGCCGGTCACGGTGGCATTGCCGCCGCTGCCCAGGTTGTTCCCGATGTTACCATCCGCAGCGAAGATTTCCGGCTGCGTCCCGGTCGG
The DNA here is from genome assembly GCA_963976775.1 of uncultured Kordiimonadales bacterium. Classification (GTDB taxonomy): domain Bacteria; phylum Pseudomonadota; class Alphaproteobacteria; order Minwuiales; family Minwuiaceae; genus Minwuia. Next base: position 707 of record CAXBNO010000083.1, on the reverse strand, counting down.
AGTGGAGCCGTCCGCACCGAGACTAACGGGCTTGCCCAACGCGTCGATGAACTTGCGGCGGTTGGCCTCGACGGTTATGTCCAGGAAGTCCGTGCTGATATAGACCTCGGAAAGGCCGGTCGTGGTGTCGCCGGTTGGCGGCAGTTGCAACGCGGCGGCGGTCAGCTTGAGATCAAACCCGGTCGGGCCGCTGGTGTCGCTGCCCTTGTCCGTGTCGTTGATGTACCTCTGGCGCGCGCCCGTGCTGCGATTGTAAGCGTAGAGAGCGTGGACCCAGGTGTCCGCGATGGTGAGGCCGGTCGAATTGGTGCTGTCGTAGACATCCGAGTTGGTGTTATCCAGCCGGGTGAACAGCGTTCCCACCGTCGCCGGGATCAGGTCCCATAGGAACCCGCCGCCGCCAGCGTTCAGTATCGGGAACGAAGCCGCGCCGGTCGGACGCAGGAACCACAGCGACATAAGCAGCGTGGGGCTGTCGGCCAGTCCAGACACAGCGACGGAGATCTCCGCCTTCTGCCCGCTGCCAGTGGCGAAGCTGGTGGCGAGCGCGCCGGGTGACACCCCACCGCCCCCGGCCCCCTTCCCGAACCCGGCGTTCCCCGGTGTCATCAGCATCCCGAACATGGATCAGAGCGCCGGGATGATGGACAGGGTGCCGTTGTCCGCATTGCGGATTGCCGCGAGTTTCTGACTTGCGGGGTTCAGCC
>CAXBNO010000082.1:0-9641 GCA_963976775.1 uncultured Kordiimonadales bacterium | reverse complement strand
CCGCCGTTCCCGCAACAGCGGGCGGCGCGCGTTGCTGGCCTTCGTCGACGATCTGGGCAAGCCTGGAGAATTGCAGACGACGCTCGGCTGATGTGGCCGGCCTGGGCTCGTGTGGTCACCCGACCCCAGCTCAGGCCACCGCATCGACCCAGTTGCCGTGGAACCCGTGGGGCACGCGATGCGGCAGTTCAACAGTCGCAATGGGCCCCTGAGACAGGTCAGTCGCGGCAAGGACCAGCACATCGCTGCGGTTCTCGGCAGCCCTGTAGGCGGTGCCGAGAATCCAGCCATCATCGGCAGCGGCATCCGGGGAAGCGGGCACGAAGACGGGCTCTGACAGATGCGTATCCGCGCCGTCGGTCCAGATCGTCCGACGCTTCTCCTGCAGGTCCAGGTGAACATACTCGGTCCAGACACCACGATCTCCCGGTCGGCGCTGGTCCACGGCGGCGATCCATCCGTGCCGATGGGAAAGGCCGGCACGTCGGTCGTCTATCCGGGGAAACTCACCGGGACGGTCATCCAGCTGACGCGCTGAAAAGCTTCCCGCCGGTCCATTCAGTGTCCAGCGCCAGAGCGTCGACGTGGCAGCCGTCGGATCGCCCGGCGTGCCGTCGGCATGCGGGAACAGGGGCGCTGCATCATACTTCATGACATCGGCGACGATTTCGTCGCCATCGTCGAACGCGTTCAGCACGTGGAACACATAGCAGGCCGGAACCTCGATCCACTTCAGCGTCTCGATCCCCGCATCGCGGTGCAGGACACCGAGCCAGCCGGGTGTCTCCGGCTCCCATGCGAACGGCGACTGTCCCTGCATTGCCCGTTCCAGGCTGCCGGTCAGCGGCAGGACCGGAAAGACGACGTGGGACCGGGTGACGATGAAGTCATGCACCATGGCCGAATAAGGGGTCCTGAAGGACTCCGCCCGGGTGATCTCGCCTTCCGCATTCACCACGTGAAACGTCATCAGATCCGTGAAATAGCCCCCTGTCGAATAACCGAAGAACAACATTTCGCCGGTTTCCGGGTCGATCTTGGGATGCGCGGTCATCCTGCCGCCCGTCAGGCGACTCGCGAAGCTGTGGTAGCCGCGCGACGAGAGGTCTTCGCATGCCATCTCGAATGGCGGATGGGCTTCCTCCAGTGCCAGCAGCCTTCCGGCATGGTGGACGATATTGGTGTTCGCCAGCCCTGAGTCCTGGCCGACGACGGTCGGGTCGGTCGTCATCGGATTGCCGAAGGTGCCGAACAGAGCCTCCCCCGCAGCGCGTTCCGCCAGGAATTTCGGTGTCCTTACCCAGCGATTGAGGTAGCTGGCACACCCCTCCCGGAACCGGAAGCCGTGCACCATCCCGTCGCCCGCGAACCAGTGATGATTCCCGTCGCGCGGGGGGTACTGCGGATTGGGGCCGATGCGAAACAGGGTGCCATTCAGGCCGTCCGGCAGTTCGCCGTGCACGATCAGATCGCTGGCCTCTCCCTCCATCAGCATCGGGGCAAAGTTGCCGGTCAGTTGCGGGTGCTTCGGGAACGGTCTGGTCATCTGGCGTGCTCCTGCGACGAGAGGACCGGTATCCTGGCGGCTGTCTCGCCGTGCGACAAGCGGACAGGCAAATTCGATGCTTGTAATTCGGTAAATATCGGTATAAATACACATTCGCTGCTGACCCAGCCTGCCCTGGCCCACTGGTGCCATCACCAACCCCCGGCAGAGGAACAGCGAGAGGCTGCCTGGCATCGTGCAGGCCGCTGGATCGACCGGCCAATCCGATGCGGACCCGGCGAATTTCACACATTCTCGGAGTTTGAAGATGAGCAATAGCGTCGACGAAAGCTTTCGTCGCGAATATGCGACGAACGTCCATATCGCCTATCAGCGACAGGGCACGAAGCTGCGTGAGACGGTGCGCACGCAGAACAACGTCAAGGGTTCCTCGACCGTTTTCCAGAAGGTCGGGAAGGGTGTGGCATCCGTCAAGGCACGGCACGGCCTGGTGCCGACCATGAACGTGTCGCATGAGGCGGTGGAGTGTTTCCTGAAGGACTTCTATGCCGGTGACTGGGTCGACCGGCTGGACCAGATCAAGTCCGGCACCGACGAGATGAAGGTACAGGTCAATGCCGGCGCCTATGCGCTGGGCCGCAAGACCGATGGACTGATCGTTGCGGAACTGGCCAAGTCCACCAACCTCACGCCGACCACGGCCGGGGGCCTGACCAAGGCGAAGATTCTTGAAGCCTTCGAGATCCTGGGCGAGGCTGATGTGCCCGACGACGGCGAACGATATGCCGTTGTCGGCTGGAAGCAGTGGTCGGAACTGCTGGATATTCCGGAGTTCGCGAATGCCGACTATGTCGGCGACGGCCAGTTGCCCTGGAAGCACACGCAGGCCAAGACCTGGCTCGGCACGCTCTGGTTCCCGCATACCGGACTGTCGGCGGACGAGTCGGAGAACCGACTCTGCCACTGGTACCACAAGACTGCCGTGGGCCATGCCATCGGCAGTGATGTCACGTCCGACATCACCTGGCACGGCGACCACGCCTCCCATTTCGTCAACAACTACATGAGCCAGGGCACTGTGCTGATCGACGCCGCCGGTGTCGTCACGATTCCCTGCGCCGAATCCTGACTGGAGTGAGCTCATGGCACTGAAGATCGAGAATCTCGAACGCATGGCCGGGGGTGGCGCAGGCTTCGCTATCTGGGGCTATGGCACCAGCGATGACGCGAAGGCCGATGTGATCGGGTATTTCAATGCCGCCAGCGACATGCTGCGGGTCGACGACTGGGTCCTTGTCCGCGCGACTGACGGGCATGGCATTGCCATCGTCAACCAGAACGCCAGCGAGACTGTCGATGTTACCGACCTGACCGCCGTTGGCGGCAGCGACGGCAGCTGATCGGTCGGGGAACGTGGTGCCTGGCGGTGCCGCGTTCCCCACCCAATCCTTTCCTTCATTCAAGGGAGGCCGCCAATGGCCCTCAACAGCGTGCAGCTTTGCGCACGGGCGCTGCTCAAGGTCGGTGCACAGCCAATTACCAGTTTCGAGGAGAATACCGCCGAGGCCGAGATTGCCTCGCTTCTCTATGGGGTCTGCCGCGATTCCCTGCTCTCGGGCCATCCCTGGTCCTTTGCCACCGCTCAGGTCCAGCTTGCGAGGCTGGACGAAAGTCCACGCGCTGACTTCGATCATGCGTTCAGCCTGCCGGGAGATTTCCTGAGGGTCCTGTCCGCAGGACACGGCCAGTCCGGGCGCGGGCGGGGCATTTCCTATCGCATTCAGGAACGGCGGCTGCATGCAAACGCCGAGACCCTGATGCTCACCTACATCTTTCGCCCTGACGAAAGCGCCTTTCCGGCCTTCTTCGATCAGGCGTTGATCTGTCGGCTGGCGGCGGAGCTCTGTCTGTCGTTGACCGAGAACACGAGCCGTACCGAGATGCTCGCAAACGCGGCCGAACTGGAATTTGCCCGCGCGCGGACAATCGACGGCCAGCAGCAGACGCCACAGACGATCGAGCGTTTCCCGCTCGTAGACGTGAGAGGATGAGCCGATGCCCAGACGCACAGCCTTGCAGCAGTTCAGCTTCACCAGCGGCATGCTGGATCCCGCCGTCGAGGCACGCTCCGACGTCCGGGCCTATTTCGCCGGAGCCCGGGACCTGACCAATGTGCTGGGCATGGCCCAGGGCGGGGTCACGACGCGGGGCGGGTTTCGTCATGTCGCCGAAATCGAGCCACCCGAGGGCGAAGAGGCTATTCGTCTGGCGAGTTTCACCTTCGCACTCGGCACGTCCTATCTGATCGCCTTCTCGCACCAGCGCATCGACATCTTCGAGGATGGTGTGCCGAACCAGTCCCTGATGCCCGATCCGGAGGTTCCGGATGACGCGGACAGGTTCTTCACCTCCCGGGAACTGGCCGATGTCTCGTGGACGCAAAGCCTCGATACCATGATCCTGGCGCATCCGGATCACCCGCCCCGACGACTGCTGCGCCAGCATGACGGTGAGGACGAGAACTGGGTGCTGGGCGCACTTGCGCTGACCAACACGCCGACGTTCAACTTCCGCGGACTGACGCTCGGAACGGCATCGATCTCCATTTCCGGTGACACGGCGACGGTCACTTCGACCGATGATACCGACTTCGCCACTGTCAATCTGTCGGAGGGCGCGCCGACGTTCTGGGTTCGAATCCACGGTGGCCTGATCCGGGTGACGGCAAGGCCCAGCGCTACGGTCGTCGAAGGAACGGTCGTGCAGACCCCGGAGGAAACGACGGCTGTCGAGCCCGGTCTCTGGACGGTCGAAGAGGATGCGTGGTCGGATCTTCGCGGCTGGCCACGATCCGTCAATCTGTTCCAGGGCCGACTGTATTTCGGACAGAACAGGGCCCGCCCGCAAACCATCTGGGGCTCGCGGGCCGGATCATTCTTCGACTTCGCAACGACGGCCGATGTCCTGTATGACGAAGCCGTCGAGCTGACGCTGGACAATGACCAGATCGCCGCCGTGGAGCAGCTCTTCGTCTCCAACGACCTACTCGCCATGACGTCGGGCGGCATCTATGCCTGCGCCGAAACGCCTGTCACGCCAGCCAATTTCTTCTTCAAGCGGCAGAGCGAACTGCCTGCAGCGCCGATACGCCCCGTGGAACTGGATGGGGTGGTCGTGTTCATCCGTTCCTCCAGCGACTCCGTGCGCGCGACCTGCAACGAATTGGTGTTCGACGACGCGCGACAGGTACTGGTGCCACAGGATCTGGGGCTGCTGGCGGGGGGACTGATCGACTCGCCGGTCGACATGACCGCGCGTCAGGGCACGGAGCTGGATGGTGCAAACCACCTGATGCTCGCCAACGCCGACGGTACGGTCGCTGTCCTGAACACCCGTCGTGCGCAGAACATTGCCGGATGGACGCGCCTGCGCCTGGGTGGGGGCGGTCTCGTCAAGGCGATCAGTGCAGTTGGCGCACGTGTCTATGCCGTCGTGTCCCGTCAGCTCTCGGGGAACACGCGCTGCTTCGTCGAATGCCTGGAGCCGGGGTCGTGTCTGGATTGCTCGATTGTCGCAGTGCCGGTTGGCGCCTTGCCGACACCGGAATGGAATGGTCTGGATGTGCTGGAGGGTGTCGAGGTGCACCTGTTCAGCGAAGGCCTTGATCTCGGCACCGCGACCGTGGTCGATGGTGCCGTCTCGACCACGGAAGCGGTCGACAGTCTCGAAGTCGGGCTTCCGTTTGACTGGACGGTGGAGACCATGCCGCTGGAGGCAGAGCTGACAGACGGAACCTTCATCGGCAACAGGCATCGTCTGGTGCGCGCCACGGTTCGGACGGGTCGTGCCGGCCGGTTCGCGGTCAATGGCCGGGATGTCGAGCCACGAACATTCGGTTCGGCTTCCTTCGGCGGCACCGACGAGGTGGCTGCGAAGCTGGCGACGGTTCGGTTGCTTGGGTGGAATGGTGGTCGCGGCGACGTCGGGGCAACCGTCTGCGTGACCGGAAGATCGACCGAGCCAGCAAGTATTCTCTCCATCACAGCAGAGGTGACACAGTAATGGCTGATCCGATTTCCGCAGGCGTCACTCTTGGCCTGGCAGCACTCTCTACCGCACAGCAGGCGTCGGCAGCATCGGCTACGCGCCGGGTATCCCGTGCCCGCACCCGCCTTGACCTTGCCCGAAGCGATCGCGAAGGGCAGCAGCAGCTTGCCCAGACCCTGGCACGTCAGAATGTCCGGGGCGGGGCTCAGGGCATTTCCGCAGCCAGCGGTTCGCTCATGCGCCAGGCGATGGCGGCACGGCGCGCCGTCCGACGCAACAGCGGTCTCGCCCGTGGGGCTGCATCGCTTGAGGACTCCACTGCCGATCAACGCGCGCGATCCCGGACCTTTGGCAGCCTGATCGACTTCGGCAGGGCAGGCGTAGATTTCGCCAGGGTCTTGTGACACCGGTGCAAGGGTCGGTCACACGAGATCTGTCCGTCCTGTCTCCACCGTGGGGCAGTCATCCATGCTGCCTTGTGACATCGGACACGTTATCGACCTGCCGAATAACGTGATAAGTATCGGAATTCCCCTGCAGATCGCAACGGGGTACCATGAGACACCACTGTCGGTAGGGGGGATTGACCCGGATGAATTGGCTCGGGTCCGCAACAGCTCTGACGCTTGTTGTCCTTTTGGCTGCCTGCGAGCAGCAGCCGCCACCACAGACCGGGGGCGCTCAGCGATCCCTGGCGGGCGGTGCGGCAAGTCCGCAGACCGAGCCTTCGCCCGGTCTTGCGGTGCTGGGCCAGCGGGACCAACCGGTGCCACCGCTGCCGCCGCCGCGTCCTGTCGCCAGAGGCAGCGTGCTCGATCCTGACCCGACCACTCGGGCCGAAGGCGATGCCGAAGTCCCCCTCGACGGCGAGCCGGCTGAGAAGCCGCCTTTTGGCGAGCTCGTGGGTCTGAATGCCGATGAGTTGCTGCGCCAGATGGGATCTCCAACCGAGGTACGGATACAATCACCGGCCACGATCTGGGAATACCGGTTCTCCGGTTGCAGTCTGGCGCTGTTCCTGTTTCGTGACGTGAACAACCAGTTGCTGAAGGCCTTGACGTTCGAGACAGCGGGACTGGAGGTCGATACAACGGTCGGAAGGGATGAACGGTGTCCCGATCCGGTAGCGGAGAAAGTCGCTGATGGGTGAGCAGCCACAGCCTCGCATTTTCCTGGTTGATGATGATGACCTGTTCCGGGAATCCGTGGCCCAGAACCTGGAGGACGCTGGCTTCAGTGTTCAGGAGTTCCCGGATGGGCCCGATGTGATCGCGGCGCTGGAGGCGGGCGGCGCGCCGGGCCTCATCCTGCTCGACTGGAAGATGCCGCGGATGAACGGCATCGAGGTCCTGAAGCAGATCAGGGCGGACGGGATCGAACTGCCGGTCATTTTCCTGACCGTCCTGAGTGATCAGATCTACGAGGAAGCGGCACTGATCGGCGGCGCGGTGGATTTCATCGAGAAGTCACGCAGCTTTTCCATTCTGAAACGGCGGATCGAACTGATCCTCGGCGGCACGCGCGGTGCAGCCGGAAACAGCGAAGCACCATCGGCGGAGCATCGCGCCGGTGACCTGCTGCTGGATACCGATTCAGCCCGTACCCTCTGGAAGGAGCATGAGGTCGATCTGACCATCTCCGAGTTCGCTGTGGTGCGTCACCTGGCCGAGAATGCGGGCCGCAACATGCGCTATCGGGAAATATACGACCTGGTGCGTGGCGAGGGCTTTCACGCCGGGTCCGGCGATGACGGCTTCCGCACGAATGTCCGCAGCATCATCAAGCGGATCCGTCGCAAGTTCGAGACAATCGATCCGGAATTCGCCGAGATCGAGAACTATCCCGGATTTGGCTACCGCTGGCGCAAGGCGCGCGATGCCTGATCGGATCGGGTAGGCTGATGTCCCGCTTCCTGCGTTCCCTCTGGATGCGCCTCGTCATTCTGTCCGCGATTCTCGCCATCGTGCCTGCAATCATCTATCTGCAACTTCAGCAGGCGGACAGTGAACGACGCAATCTGCTGCGTCAGGCGGTGGCGGAGCAGGGCGCGCTGATCGCCAGCGGCATCCTGTCGTCTCTCGACCCCGCGCGCCTGCCGGAGCTGCAGGAAGTCCTTGCCCGGTTTGACAGCAGCGGCAACGGCATCCGGGTGCTGTTCCGACCGGCAGGTGACAGCGGCGGCTTCTTCTTTGTCGGGGCATGGCCATCGATTTCCGAGAATGCCTTCGACAGCGAGAAGCAGCGCTTGCTGGCGACAGGTGCGCTTTCCATTCTGGAAGGCAATTGCGCCTGGGCCGGTCGCACCGGTTCTGTCTATGAGACGGTTTCGGGCAGCCGCCGCGCCATCACGTCGGTGACACCGGTCAGCAATGCGGCCGGGTGCTGGGTTGTCGTGACAACGAAGGCGGAGGTCGCGCGCCTGGGATCGCCAACGGAAGTGCCCTATTGGCAAAGTCCGGAGATGCTGGTCAGCGCCGGGATCTATCTGTTGATGGTCGTGGCGGTCTTCGGCCTGTTCCTGTCGGTCCGGCGCAACCTGCAGCGGTTTGCCGATCTGGCCCGTGTGATGCGGCGGGGTGGCGGTCGCAAATCCAGTTTCCGTGACCTGAACCGACTGCCGGAACTGGATGGGGTGGCCCGCAGCTTCGATGACATGGTGGACAGCCTGCGCCGCTCGGCCGATCAGTTGCGGACATCGGCGGAGGAGAATGCGCACGCGCTGAAGACGCCGGTGGGCGTCATCGCACAGGCGCTCGAGCCGCTTCGGCGTGCACTGCCTGATGTGAAAGCCGCACCCCACCAGTCCATTGAACGGATCGACCGCGCAGTGGAGCGCCTGGACAGTCTGATCGGCGCCATCCGACGCAGTGAGGAGGCGACCGCTGCCCTGATCTCGCCGGACAAGACGCGTCTGGATCTTGCCGAGCTGATCGGGCGCATTGTCGATGGATTCGCCGAGGTTGCGGAGGAATCGGGGGCGACGATCAGGGTCCGCAGTGAGGGCCGCTCGACAGTTGTGGGCAACACCGAATTGCTCACCATCGCCATCGAGAACCCGTTGGAGAATGCCCTTGGCCTGCTGGGTCAGGCGGGCGAGATCACGATCACGATCCGGCCTGCCGGGAATGGCATGGTGGAAGCGCGAATCTCCGACAACGGACCGGGTGTGCCGGAGGATCGACTGGAGTTCATCTTCCTGCGCCATGTCACGATCCGCGATACGGACGGGGCCGACGATGGTCATGATGGCCTCGGCCTCTGGCTGACCCGCCGGAATGTCGAGGCACTTGGCGGAACGGCAGTGGCCGAGCGCAATCCCGATGGTGGACTGTCAATTGTCCTGCGCCTGCCGGAGGCGCGCTGACCGGCCTGGACGGAATGCGAGTTCATCGCTTCCCGCAGTCCGGCAGCAGGTCTCAACTGGAGTTGATCTCCGGTCTCCCGCGATGCCCGTGCTAGGCTGAAAGAAAACAAGGGAGGAGAGCATGATCCGGAATGCGGTGGCGGCGGTTTGCCTGTTGTTGTCGGTCGCTTCTCCGGCTGCTGCCGGGGACACGTCGAAGGGTGCGGTTCTGGCGCTCTCCTGCGCCGCCTGTCACGGTCCGGGTGGTGCCAGTCCGGGCAGCATTCCCGCCATCGATCGTCTCAAGCCGTCTGAAATCGATGCGGCGCTGAGGGCGTTCCGTGCCGGTACGCGGCCTGCGACAGTCATGGACCGGATCGCCAAAGGTTACTCCGACACCGAGATCGGACTGTTGTCCGGCCAGTTCGGCAGGGGGCGCTGACATGGCTGGCGATCTGTCCCGACGTGATCTCGGCAGGGTGGGGGCGGCGATTGCGGCTTCCGCAGCTCTGGGGCCGGTGCGCGCGAATGCAGCCCGCAAGGTGGATGTGGTTGTTGTTGGCGGCGGGTTCGGCGGGGCAACCGCTGCCCGGTATCTGAAACAGTTCGCGCCCGGGCTGTCGGTCGTGCTGGTGGAGCAGAACCGCGTCTTCCACACCTGTCCGTTCAGCAACCTTGTACTGGGCGGTCTGCGCCCACTTTCCGATATCGCACATACCTACGACCGGCTGTCGGACGGTCCTG